>CAKPDZ010000005.1 GCA_934149155.1 uncultured Clostridia bacterium
AACAATAATAGCAACTAAAAGAATTATTGTTGATTTGTAATTTGATAAAAATTTTTTCATAATACTACCTCGTTTCAAATAAAGGCAACTGAAAATATAATTATATCCTCAGGATTTGTGACTATTATATATAATATTATATCATTTGGCAATAGTTTAGAACAATTTTATAGTATTTTACACTGATTTATTAATAAAAAACTATATATCAAATCAATATAATATATTATTTCTCCACAACTTTATGATCATTAATAGATATAAATAAGTTACATTTACATATTCCTTCATTTACAAATTGATTACAAGGACATAATGTTGTATCATCCACTTGTAATCTACAAGGACAATGTCCATCTTTTCTATATATTCCTTCAACAATTTTCATAACATATTCTTTATCTGGGTTTAATTTATATCCTTTCATTTCTATGCCTCCATATATTTTGAAACCTCATCTATAATCTCGTTTTCGCTCTTTACACCTTCTAATGTTTTCATTACTTTTCCATCTTTGAAAATTATCATTGTAGGAACTAGCTCTATGCCATACTTTATTGCTAATTCTGACGTTTCATCTACATCTACTTTTGCAATATCAAATTCAACTCTAGAATTAGATATTTTTTCTAATATTGGACCTAATATTTGACATGGTCCACACCAAGTTGCAAAAAAATCTACTAATACTACTTTTTCTGCCCCAATTATTTCTTTTTCAAAATTTTTTTCATCTACATGTTTTAACATATCTATCTTCCTTTCTCAAAAATTACTTAATATTACTTTTACCAACAAAGTCATAAATATTTTAGAAAATTAATAATATATTGTTTTTTTATACCTTGCTGTCGCAATCTCCATTTGCCAAATACTTGTATGTAGATTGCTCCATCTCGCATTCGCTACGCTCATTTGGTCGCTTACGCGGTATTGCCAAAAACAATATATTATTAATCTTCTAAATACTATTTTTCATAAGCTGTAAATCGCACCTATTTAACAATAGTAGTGTATCATATTTTTATTTTTTTATTGACATTTTTTTATAACTTTGGTATTATAATTTAAGAATTTAAGTTGTAAAATTATACATTATATAGGAGGTATTTACAAATGTCAAAATCTTTGAAATTTATTATTATATTAACCATAGTTTTCATAACATTCTTTAATTGTTCTTATACTTTTGCAGCAGTAAACATGAATACTACTAGTACTAATACTAATTCAAATACATCTAACACTAATACTTCAAGTACTAGTAATTCTAATATTAACACAGCTAGTACAAGCACTTCTAATACGAATTCTTCTACATTATCTTCAACAGTATCTGCATCTAGCTTTGATTTAGAATTAACAAATATTTTATGTATTGCATTAATTGTTGTTGGTGTGTTGTTAATTTTATTAGGAATTGCAATATTAATTAGATTAAAAAGATAAATTTTATTAAGGGCATCTTTTCTAGAGATACCCTCTTTTTATTTACAAAATCTATGTTTTCCAATAGTTACAGTAAGAGGTCTTGACCAGATCCATTTATTAGTTGCTGTACTTGGGTTAAAATAATATATTGCTCCATATGATGGATCCCATCCATTCAAAGCGTCTTGTGCTGCTTTTTTTGATGTACTATCTGGATTCAAATTTATTTGTCCATCTGATACCGCATCAAAAGCTCCACTTTGATATATTACCCCTGCAATTGTATTAGGAAATTTACTACTTTTTACTCTATTTAATATTACAGCACCTACTGCAACTTGCCCTGCATATGGCTCTCCTCTAGCTTCTCCATATATTGCTCTTGCTAATAGATTAACATTTGAGGAATTATTGCTTGAAGAACCACTAGATGATGAACTAGTCATTATTCCCATTGCATTTAATGTTTTTGTTCCAGCAATTCCATCTACAGTTAATCCATTTTTCTGTTGAAATTTCTTTACTGCAGTTACTGTTTGACTTCCATATATTCCATCAACACTTCCTGTATAATATCCCCATCTTTTTAATTTGTCTTGAATTGTTCTTACTTCACTTCCTCTTGATCCATATTTTGATAATGCTAGTACTTCTGTATTTTTCATTGCTAACACAGCTATAAATGAAATTACCAATAACATCACTGCTATAAATCCTATTATTTTCTTTTTCATTTAATCACCCTTTGCATAAAATTTCTATTATTTTATACAAATTGGAATTTTTTATACAAAAAACATTAAATAATATAAACCACGCCAAAAGATGTATCCATTTTAAAAGTCTTCTCGGCTCATTGCGCAATTCAAGAAGTTCTAAAAAAGTGTTTTGGCACCCTTTCACTTAGTCCTCGCTTCGCTCGACGCGAACATTTTCCAAAAAACTTTTTAAGATTTTCTAATTTTGCTCCAATCACATTCGATGACTTTTAAAATGGATACATCTTTTGGCGTGTTTTTTTTAATTTATAATTTATTTATTGCTTCGCGTGCCATTTCATCACATCTATTATTGAATTCATTATCTGCATGTCCTTTAACCTTTATGAACTCAACTTTGTGTTTTTGAGTTAAAGCATATAACTCTTGCCAAAGTTCTTTATTTTTAACAGAAGAACCATTAGCAGTTTTCCATCCATTTTTCATCCAATTATATATCCATCCTTGTTTAAAAGCATTTACAGTATATGCACTATCACTATAAACCTGAACATCACTTTCAACTTTTAAGCATCTTAGTGCTTCTACAACAGCTGTAATTTCCATTATATTATTTGTTGTTTGTTTCATTCCTCCAGAAATTTCTTTTTTTGCATCTTTATACATTAATATTGCTCCCCATCCTCCAGGACCTGGGTTTCCAGAGCATGCTCCATCTGTATATATTATAATTTTTTCTGACATTATATTTCCTCCATCTTTTTATAAATTGCCTCTTGTTTTTTTACATATTTGTGATAAAATTATACCAATAATTTGAGAAATTTTCAATATATTTTAGGAGGTTTTAATGAGCAACGTTTTAGGGATTGTAGCAGAATACAATCCATTCCATAATGGTCATCTACACCATTTAATTGAATCCCAAAAGTTAACTAATTCTGATTATACAATAGCTGTAATGTCTGGAAATTTCACTCAAAGAGGTGATGTTTCTATTATTGATAAATGGTCAAAAGCTCAAATGGCTATTGAAAACGGTATTGATCTAGTTATTGAACTTCCTACAATTTACGCAATTTCAAGTGCTGAAAATTTTGCTTCTGGAGCTATTAAAATTTTAGATTCTCTTGGAATAGTTGATTATCTATCTTTTGGTAGTGAATGTAATGATATATCTATTTTAAGTGATGTTACAGATGTATTAACTAATGAACCATCAGAATATAAATCCTTATTATCTCACGAATTGTCCAGAGGGGTATCATTTCCTAAAGCTCGTGAGAGAGCTTTAATGATGTATTTAAATGATATTCGTAGGTTTAATAATGTACTTTCTTCCCCTAATAATATTTTAGGAATAGAATATTTAAAAGCTTTAGATAAACAAAATAGTAAGATTCATCCTATCACTATAAAACGTGAAGGTTCTGCATATAATGATGATTCAATTCCTGTGGATTCTGAATTTGCAAGTGCTACATCTATTCGTAACCTTTGTCAGTCTCATGATATTAGTATTTTACAAAATTTTATGCCAGAAAATTCATTTAATATTTTGCAAGATTGCTTAGAAAATGGACATCTTGTTAAAAATATTTCTGAATTTGATAAACTTATAATTTTTACTTTAAGACAAATGTCAACTGGTGAAATTGCTAATCTTCCTGATGTTTCAGAAGGTCTTGAATTCGCTATCAAATCAGCTGTTAATCAATGTAATACTACTACTGAATTATTATCTATTATTAATACCAAAAGATATACTCAAACTAGATTAAAACGTATTTTTTTATATGCCCTTCTTGGTATTACAAAAAAAGATATGCAAATTTCTAAATCTATAAAACCTTATATTAGAATTTTAGGCTTTAATAATAAAGGTCGTGAATTAATTAGCGAAATTTCTAAGCAAAATAGAAAATTAACTATTATTTCTTCTGTTAAAAAATTTATGGATAGTAATTCTAACAAAAATTTAAAGCTTATGCTTGAAAAAGATATTTTGGCTACTAATGTTTATACTTTAGCTTATGAATATGATTCTATTGGAAATTTAGATTATACTCATAACCTAATAATAAAAAACGGTAATTAACACTTTTTATCTTTAAAATAACAAAAGAGAATTTCTTTCGAAATTCTCTTTTAATTATTAATTGTTCCAGTATGTTATATTAACATCTGTACTTCTTTCAACTTTAGTTAAGTCAATATAGTATCCTTTTGAATCTTTCTTTAAGTAACCTGCATTCTGTGCACTACTTATTGAACTATAAGTTTTCTCTCCAATTTTTAATTCAAATTCTTTACTTGTATTAATATTTCCGAGTTCAACTCTTCTTGCTTTAGATTCTTCTACTGTTATTGCTCTATTTTCTTCATTTTCTGATGAAGAATCTATAGATGTATTTAAGAAATCTGTTAAGTCGCTTTCTGTTATTTCTCCTGTTTTACTTCCATCTGCATAACTATATGCACCTGGTACTATTTTTCCATTGTCTGTAATTAACTTATATAATGCTTTTTGTTGCCAATTATTGTTGTTGCATGCATTTACATTCTCTTCAGTTGGATCTAACATTGCTACTGCTTCATTTCCACTTAAACCAATTCCTATTGTAAATGCTTTAGCTGTTTTATCAGTGTTTTGATAATATTTATTTGTTATTTGGTCTTTATAGTATTTAGCAGTTCTTAATGTCCAATAATAGTAATTCTCGTCTGTTTCTTTTGTATATCCATGTCCATTAAGCTTTCCAGTTGCAGTTTCACTGGCATAATAATATGTTGGTTCTCCATCTGTTACTAAGATTAATAATGGTGTACGAGTTATAGTCTTTGTTGTTCCGTCTTTTAAAGTAACTGTTGCTGTTGTTGTATTCTGATTACTTGTAAGCATTTCTGCACCTAATTTTATACCTGATTGTGTATTAGTTCCTCCTGTTACTTGTCTTGATAATTTATTTCCAACATTAGATTTTATTGTCTGGCTACTTCCATTCCACCAATCACCTGCTGAATATTCTCTTGTTAAATAATTTATACCTTGAGCATAATTTCCTAATGGTATAATTGTTGATGCATCTCCACTAAATCCAACTACCCCTACTCTACTGTCTTTATTTTTGCTCATTATAGTTTTTATAGAACTATTTACTGCATTCACCATAGCTTTAGCTCTACTGTTTTCTACTGCCGTTTCATTTTTTCCTTCTAAAGTATATGTCATACTTCCAGAAGTATCTAATACAAATACTACATCCATTGGTGTTGAAACTGTATCTGTTGAAGATGTAATGCTTTTTACTGTTATGCTTCCTCTTTGGCCAATTTCAATATCTTCTAATTTTATTGTTGAGTCTGAGCTTACTTTATCTGTAAAAGCTGTATTAGTAATTTCTGTTAATGATGAAATCTTTCTGATTACACCATCTATGTGATATCCATCAGATTCATTCTTTATTACATACCATACTACAACTTCATCATCAGCTAATGTTGTTCCATTTGTTTTTAATGCATCGACTAATTGAGTTCTTGTTATTCCTTTTGCAACCATGTCTGTTATTATATTATTATTTTTTATCAAATAATATAGATCATCATTCTTTAAGTTTGCATTAGTATCATAGTGTAAATCTGAGCTATTTAAGTAAACTGTTCCTAGTTCTCCTGTATATAGTGATGCATCATATCCAGTTCCACTACCTTCATATGGTACTTTTCCATCTTTTCTTACAAATAGTTTTGCAGTATATGCTGTTGTTCCATCAATTGTCTTGTTGCATATATCTTTATATTCTGCTTCTGCTACAA
Organism: uncultured Clostridia bacterium; assembly: GCA_934149155.1. GTDB lineage: Bacteria > Bacillota > Clostridia > TANB77 > CAG-508 > CAG-269. The sequence goes on from CAKPDZ010000005.1 coordinate 5,970, forward strand.
CTGTTGCTTTTATTATTAATTCTCTTGTTTTCCCTGCTGCTAAGTCTTTTACTTCCCATGTTACTACTGATTGTTCTTTATCATTTTTAGTAACTGTCCAATCGTCTCCTTTGTCAGTTGTTCCACTTTCTCCAGTTTTTCCATCAACTGTATTTAATGTTAATCTTAATGGAATTTCGTCTGTAACTGTTTTGGAAATCGGCTCACTTCCAGCATTTTTTAATGTAATTTTATAATATACTGTTTCGTTTGCTGCAAATGTATCTTTATTTGTAGCTGGACTTCCAATGTTTCCATTTGCATCTGCTTTATATGCTGTTTTGTTTATTAATTCATTTGCTCTATTTGTTACAGTTAAACCTTCTTCTGATACCTTTTCATATCCTGTTGGCACTGTCTTTTCTGTTGCATTGTAACTAATTTCATTTCCATTTACATCATATTTAGGTAAATTAGTTGTAATTGTCCATATATCTGTTGAATTCTCTTTTACATTTTCATCATTTTCTGATGTTAATGTATAATTCTTTCCATCTACAGTAAATTCTACACTAGATGGTCTTGTTCTATATTTATTACTACTATCATCCCAAATTTTTGTTAATACTACTGTTTTAGTATCTGGCAAATTACTTGGGTCAAACTTATTTGTTATTATTTTAGTTTCTTGATTAATATTTGCTTTATAGTAGTTATCAAGTTTTACTTGTTCTTCTTCATTTACTGCTTTTTCAGCTACAGTGTAATTTATTAATTTTCCTGCTTCATATTTTGGTAATCCTTTAAATGTCCATTTCCAATTTCCTGCAATATCTTTAGATTCAACAGCTTTTTCTCCAACCGTTTTTTCTGCAACTACTTTATCTCCGTTTTTAACTTGTAATATTATACTACTTATTAAATATTCATTTCTTGCAGCATCATTATCAATATTTTCCCATTTCTTGCTTACTGGTATATCTAATGTTTCAGGTGTATGAGTATTTTTTATTACAACTCCTTGTTCTATTGAACCTGTTATTGAATATTTATATCCTTTTACTTCATTTTCTCTAAATGTATACTGAATTTCTTTTCCATTTTTATATTTTGGTAAGTCTGAAATAGTTGCATTCCATCTATTTGCCTCACTTAGAGTTATTGTATTTTCTTCTACAATTGTATTATCTGCATATAAATCTATAACTACATTTTCTGGTCTTATTCCATCTTGATTATTGTTATCATCCCACTCTTTAGTAACATTTATTGATACTTTTTCAGGTGTATAACTATTTGTTATGTCGTATTCATATCCGCTTTCTGCCTTTTTAGTTATATTAGATTTATATCCATTTTCTATATTATCTTCTTCTACTGTATATTCAATATCTTTTCCGCCTGCTTTTTTGGGTAAGTTTTTGAATGTGTGTGTCCATTCGTTTTTGTTATTTAATTCTATTGTTTGTATAAATTTATTATTTCCTTTTAATGTTATAGTTACTTCTGTTGGTCTTTTTCCATCTTGATTATTAGCATCATCCCAAATTTTGTTTACTTTTACACTTGTGATTTCTGGCTTATGCGTATTTGTTATTAAATATCCATTTTTAGCATTTCCTGTAATTTCAGTTGCATATCCATCTACAGAATCCTCTTTTATTGTGTACTTAATGTTTTTACCATTAGCTTTTTTATCTAGCTCCTCAAATGTTCCAGCCCATTGATTTGAAGCATCTAATATCTTAGTAGCAACTTCTGTTCCATTTGCTTCTAATCTTACTATTATTGATGATGGTCTGATTCCATCTTGATTACCCCCATCATTCCAGTCTTTGCTTACTCTTACACTTGTTTTTTCTACTTCATGTGTATTTGTTATTTTATATCCATTTGCTACATCTCCAGAAACTACTGAATCATAGTCTTTAACATTTATCTCTTGAATTGTGTATTTAATCTCTTTTCCGTTTGCATTTTTTGGTTTGTTTGCAAATACTCCATTCCAATTATTTTCTGCATTTAATTCCATACCATCTACAATTTGATTATTCGCTTTTAATACAACATCAACTTTAGTTGGTCTTTTTCCATCTTGATCATCTTTATCTTCCCATACTTTACTAACTGGTATATTAATAACTTCTGGTGTATGTGTATTTTGAATTGTTGTTCCTTCTATATGTTTAGTATATCCAGTAATATCTTCAACTTCATCTATTGTATAAGTAATATGTTCACCATCTTTATTTACTGGTAAATTTGTAAATTGATGTTGCCAATTATTAGCTTCATTTAATTCTACTGTTTCTTTTACTATTCCGTCTGCAATTAATTTTGCATGTATTGATGTTGGTCTAATTCCATCTTGGTTATTAGCATCATCCCATGATTTTCTAATTGTTATTGATGTTACATCAGTTGTATGTTTATTTGTTACTATAAATTTATTTGAATTTTGAATGTCTATACTTGAGACTTCATAACCTTTTGGCACATTATTCTCAACAACTGAATATCTTATATCTTTTCCATTTGCTTTTTTATCCAAACCATCAAATTTTGCTGACCAATTATTTTTTTCATTTAATATAACTGATTTTTTATCTAAAACAACATCATTTGCTACTAAATTTATCACTACATTTTCTGGTCTAATTCCATCTCTATTACCATCATCTTCCCAAGCTTTGCTTACTTCTATGCTTGTTTTTTCTACTTCATGCGTGTTTACTATTATATATTCCTGTTTTGCATTTCCAATTATACTTGTTGTATATCCTTTTACAGCATCTTCTACTACTGTATAATTGATTTTTTGACCTTTGGCTTTTTTAGGTAATTCTTCAAAAGTTCCACTCCACTGATTTGTATCATTTAATGTTAATACTTTATCAGCAACTTCTGTTCCATTTGCTTTTAACCTTACTGTTATAGAATCAGGCCTTATTCCATCTTGATTGCTAACATCTTCCCAAACTTTTTGCACTTTTACACTTGTAACTTCTGGAGTATGTGAATTTTTTATTACATATCCATTTTTTGCGTCTCCTGAAATAACTGGTGTATATCCTGGAACATCTTCTTCCTCTTCAACAGTATATTGAATTTCTTTACCATTTTTATTTTTATCTAATCCTGTAAATTCTGCATTCCATTTATTACTTTCATTTAAAGTAACTTTTTTTCCTGGTACAATTTCTCCATCAGCTTTTAATCTAACATTTATCACCCTTGGTCTAATTCCATCTTGGTTATTTGCATCATTCCATGCCTTGCTTACTTTTATGTTCTTTTTTTCTACTTGATGTGTATTTGTTATTTTATAACCATTTTCTATATTTCCTGAAATAGCTGAAGTATATCCTGAAACATTTATTTCTTCAATAGTATAATCAATGTTCTCTCCCTTAGCTTTTTTATCTAAATCTTTAAAGGTATATGTCCAGTTGTTTGCTTCTGATAAAGTTTCTCTAGCAACTTCTATTGTACCATTCATTAATTTTACAATTATTGAAGTTGGTCTGATTCCATCTTGGTTATTTGAATCTTTCCATTTTTTTACTACTGCTACATTGGTTTTCTCAACAATATGTCTATTAGTTATTATATATCCACTTTCTGCTGTTCCCGTTATTGATTCTATTGTATAATCAGGTACATCATCTTCTGCAACTGTATATACAATTTCACCACTTCCATCAGCTTTATATTTTGGTAGTCTTGTAAAAGTATACTCTGTTCCTGAAATTGTTGCTGTATCAACTTTTTTATCATCAGCCCATAAACTAATTGTTATTTTTTCAGGTCTTATTCCGTCTTGGTTTTCATTATCATTCCATACCTTCTTTACAGATACTGATGTATCTGGATTTACTGGAACTTCTTCATGGCTTTCTTCTGTTGGTCCATCTGGCACTGTTGCTTTGGCCACATTCTTAATAGGATTTGCATCAACTGTATCTTCTTTTGTAACTGTATAATATGTGAAAATAGTTGTTGTATTTTCTCCACTTACAGCAGATAAACTTGGTATTACTGCTATTGTTGATACTCCAGTACTTGGATCAACTGTTTTTTCTTTACCATTAACTGTTACTTTTAAAGAATCTGTTACTGTAATATTTTCTAATGTTGTATTTCCTGTATTTGTGATTATTATTGTATATTCTACAATATCTCCAGGTCTTACTTTAACATTTTGTGCATCTACAAATTCTGCACTATCTTTTACTTTTATTTTAGTTGCTGTTTTACTAATTGTTAATGATTTTACTTCATCTACTGGAACATCTTTTTCATCTTTGTCAGTTACAGTTTCTGGTGTTTTATCAGGATCTGTTGGAATTGTTTCTCCTGTTGCTACTGCTTCATTATGAATTAATTTTTCTACATTTCCTTGAACATCCTTTTCATAATTTACTATATATCTAACTGTTATTTCTGCTTTATCAGCTTCTTTCTTATCTGTTCCTGCTTTTAAATCTCCAATAATTAATTTTCCATCATTATTTTTAGCTATTGTTTTTATCTCTCCATTTATAGTTAAAGCTTCTATAGTTACATATTCAAGTTTTTCTTCAAGTATCACATTAGTTAAATCTACACTACCTGTATTGGTTACTGTTATTTTATATTCTATTGCGTCACCTGCTTGAACTTTTTTATCCTTTCCTATACTTTCTTTGTCTCTTTTGATATCAGCAACTTCTTTTAAAACTTTTATATCTGCCGTATCTATTTTATCTGGATTTGTAGGAACTCCTCCAACTGTTGCAACATTTTCAATTTTTCCGCTTATATCTTTTACTTCTACAATAAATGTTCTTTCGATTGTCTCATTAGCTCCTACTTCAACATTCCATGAAATTTGTTTTCTATTATCAGTTGTTGTTGTTATTTTTCCAGCATCTGTTACAGAACTTTCTATTAATTCTGTTCCTACTGGTACTGTATCTTCTATTGTTGTTTTTCCAGAAATATCTCCTGTATTTGTAGCCGTTATAGTATATTTTATTTTATCTCCTAATTTTGCTACTTCTAGACCATCTTTTACTTCAACATTATCTCTTTCTACTATTTTGCTTGATTTTTTAGTATTTATAATTGATGTTTTTTCTTCATTACTTTCTTTACCGTTAACTATTGCTGCATTTGATATTGTACCTGTTGCGTTTTCGTTAACTTTTACTGTAAATTTAACTTCTATTGATTCTTTTGCTGGTACAGTTACAATCCATTTTAAGCCTATAACTGTATCATTTTCTAATATTGTTGTTCCTGAATTTTGAGCATCATCAATAGAAACAAATGTCGTTTGTTCTGGAATTTTATCTGTTATTTCTATATTTTTTAACTCTTGTTCTCCATTATTTGTAACTTTTATTGTGTATGTAATATTTTTATTGGCATATACTAATTTATCTTCACTTACACCAGTTGTAGCTGTTTTTTCAACTGTAAAATCTGGTGTTTGTGGTATTATTTTATCTGCTACTGCAGAATTTCCAGCAATAACGCTTGATGGTGTCCACCAATCCCAGAAATCTCTTGATACAAGTCTTTCTTGTTCTTCTACTCTTGTTATTGTTGTTTCTCCAACTTGATTTACATCTGTATTTGTTGTTACATTTTCTGCATTATTATTAGCTGCTGGGTTATTTATAGCATTTCCATTATTATTTGTTGTTGCTGTATTATCTGCAACATTTCCATTATTGTTTGCTGCTGTGTTATCTGCAGCATTTCCATTATTATTTGTTGTTGCTGTGTTATCTGCAACATTTTCATTATTGTTTGTTGTTTCTGCATTGTCTGCAACATTTTGATTATTATCTTCAGTTGTTTTATTTTCTTCTGCCTTATTCTCATCAGATTTTTGAACATCATTAGCTTTATTCTCTTCTGCTGTTTGTGTTTCACTAGATGATTGATTTCCATCAACAGCCTCTGTACTACCTTTATCAGCTAAGAATATTCCTACTGATAAACCAGCTATAAACAACAAAACTATAACAGTTACTATCGCTATAATAGTTTTTTTGCTTACGGTATTTGATTTATCCGCCATTTTAATTCCCCCCTAAATTAACTATATTTCTTGCGCTTTCAATATTAGTCTTTGTTTGTTACCATTTGTACATGTAATTAAAGTTACTTCTCTCACTTTTTCGTCTCTTGGTAACAAAATATTTACATCATTTGGTGTTGTAGTAAAAATATCATAAATTTTATATTGTATAGTTTGCCCCTCTAAATCTGTTAATTCTACAATATCACCTTTACTAAGATTTTTAGTTTTTCCAAACATTGTTCCACTTTTATTATTATGACCCGCTATTGATAAATTTCCATAATCGTTTACTTTTTCGCCCCAATATTTTATTATAGAAACCTTCATTGGTTCTTTTGCATTTTCTGGGTCTATATTACCAATTTCTAATATTGGATATTCGATATTTATTTTTGGAATTTTTACTATTCCAATTACTTTATAGCCTTTATATTCTAATTGTTCTTGCGATTTTTCTGTATTATCTGAAGAATCTATGTTACTAAAAGCTTCTATTGTTTCTTGGCTTTCTTTTTCGTTTTCATATTCACATATGTATTTATGCACTATCATACCAGCTACCACAATTGCCACTATTAATAACATACTAAAAATCGCCTTATAAATTTTAAATTCTAGACTATTTTTCTTCATCTTTTTTGTTTATTTTTTTCATTCTAATAAATACTATTATTAATGCTACTACTACTACTGCTAATATAACTATTAGCGCAATACTGTCATATGTTATTGGTAGTCTTGTGGTTTCTTGTGTTTTTATTTGTTCTTTCACTGCATTTGGTTCATAATCATAATATTCTTGTAAGAATTGTGCATCTGTTGTTTCTCCATCTTTTGCAACTTTTTTCAAAAATACTATATATTTATCTCCAACACCATTGCTTTGTTCTGTTGACTCTGGTTGTTTTACTTCCATATTTTCAACTTCTTGCCAATTTGCTTCATTAATTAGTTTTGAATATAAACTATAGAATTGTTCATTTTCTTGAACTTTTTGGTACATATCCATTCCGTCATATTCTTTATTAAGTTTTTCTGCTAATTCAATTAATTCCATATATTCTGCTGAATCTGTTGCTTTTACCCTTTGATAATAATATTTAGCATCTTTGTTATCTGTAATTTTTACATATCCTGCTTTAGAAATTTCTTTTACTCCGTCTATATCTTCATTTCTAACAGGTTCTGTAGATTCTGTGTTTTCTTTAGATGTAGATATTTCTACTTCTATTCTTTTTGTTGTATTTTCTATTATATTTATATTTTCCTTGGTTAATGAGTTCTCGAATTCTATTTGAACTCCATCTAGAATTAAATTTTCTTTTTCATCTTTTGCCCACATATAAATTGGTTGATTCTTTAATTTTTCATAAGTTTCTGCATCTAAAAATGCGCCTTGATTTCCTCCCAAATCTGAGATTGAATTAATATAAGATAACTCCATTTTATTTGGATTTGCATTATTAGTAAATGCATACTTAAATTTTTTGTCTGTGTAGTCTTTAATATATATCATATACTCATTTTCTTGAGTGTTTACTACAGAGACATTTTCGTTTGTCGCTAGAACTACTATTGGTGTTATTACTATAATGAAAATAATAGCAAAAGCACCAAATAATTTGATGATTTTTTTGTTCATCATATGCTCCACCCCTTTATATTATTATTTTTTACGGCATCATTATATTATATTTTTAGGCCTTTGTAAATACTTTTTTTGGAAATTTCTCCAAAAAAGAAGAAGAAAAGTCCGCTCAACTTTTCTTCTTTTTCTTATTTTTCAATCCATTTTACTAAATCCATATTTTCACTATCTAATAACATTTCATTTTGAGGCATAACTCTAAATGAATATCCATAATTTCCACCTGTTGTTAATTTGATTTTTGTTACATAATAATATTTTCTATTTTCTTCTTCTTTACCTTCCATTTTCATTGGAATTATTTGAACATCTTGTACTGTTCCATTTTCTAAGAATTTTCCATAATATACTTCAACTCTAATTGAATTTGGATCAATATTAGGTAATGTTACAGCACATCTTACATCTAATTCTGCACCTGCATCTACAGTAATATTATCTGCATTGCTTTCTACCTGCTCAATTTGTATATCTTTCCAATTTGAATACATACTAGCTTTCCAAGAATCAAATTCAGCAACTAAATTTAAGTCATTATAATATTTTTTAGTCAAGTTACATAATGGTATATATAATTGATTTGTATAATCCACTAACATTCTAGCAGTACTATATTGACCACCTGTTGAAATTATTGAATTCTTCATATATTCCATCCATGTTTTTGAAATTCCATCTTTGTCTTTATTATAATATGTTGGAATAATCTTATTTTCTAATGTATAATATATGCTTTCACTATCAGCTATATCTTGTTCCTCGTATGACGCATATTCTTTATTAGTTCCAATTGACCATCCATTTTTTTGGTTATATCCTTCAGCCCACCATCCATCTAGTACACTAAAGTTTACAACTCCATTTACAGATGCTTTTTGTCCACTTGTTCCTGATGCTTCCATTGGTCTTCTTGGGTTATTTAACCATACATCAACACCACTTACCATATATCTTGATATTTCTATATTATAATTTTCTAATATAAATATTTTTCCTTTAAACTGTGGCTTCATTGATATTTCGTTAATATATTTAATTAATTCTGCACCTTCTCTATCTGCTGGATGTGCTTTTCCTGCAAATATTAATTGAACTGGTCTATTTTCATCATTTAAGATTTGTGTTATTCTTTCTAAATCTTTAAATATTAATGTTGCTCTTTTATATGTTGCAAATCTTCTTGCAAATCCTATTGTTAGCGCATTTGGATTTAGTTTAGATGTCATTTCGTTTATTTCATCATAACTTACACCTTCACGTCTTAATCTTTTTGTTACATTTTCTTTTACTAATGCTAACAATTTTGCTTTTCTTTCAAGGTGTACTTCCCATAATTTATCATCAGGAATTGTTTTAATTTTCTCCCATACTGAATTTTCATGAATATTGTCTTGCCAATATGGTATTAAATATTTATTATATAATTCTTTTAATTTTGGTGCTAACCATGTACATGTATGAACACCATTTGTTACATATGTTATTGGAGATTCACTTGGAGCTATATGTGGCCATACATCTGCAAACAACTCTCTTGATACTTCTCCATGTAATTTACTTACACCATTTTTCTTTCCGGCAATTTTTAATGCAAATATTCCCATGTTAAATCCTGGTTCTAATCCTTCACAAGGTTTCATTCCTAATTTTAAAAATTCTTCTCTTGTTAATCCTAATCTTGGCCAGAAGTCTTTGAAATATTTTTCTACTAGCCCTGTTGGGAATATGTCATTTCCAGCAGGTACTGGTGTATGTGTTGTAAATACTGTTTTTGATGACGCTATATCTCTTGCTACATCAAATGATACTTGTTTTTCTTTTATTGTATTTTTTATCAATTCTAAGTTTAAGAATGCAGAATGTCCTTCATTCATATGATAAACTGTTGGTGTTAACCCTAATCTTCTTAATAGGTTTACTCCTCCCATACCAAGTATTATTTCTTGTCTAATTCTCATTTCTTGGTCTCCACCATATAAACGAGCTGTTGTATCTCTATCTTCATCATTATTTATGTCTATATCTGAATCCATTAAATATAATTTAATTCTTCCTACATTTATTTCCCATACTTTTAAATATATTCTTCTTTTTGGGAATTTAATAAATAATATTAAATCATTTCCATCTATATCTTTCACTGGTGTTATTGGTAAATCATATAAATCTAAATCTCTATATTCTGGTCTTTGCATTCCATATCTATCTATTACTTGGTTAAAATATCCATTTTTATATAATAATCCAACTGCTACAAGTGGAATTCCTAAATCACTTGCTGATTTTAAATGATCTCCTGATAATATTCCAAGCCCTCCTGAATATATTGCTATTGTTTGATCTAAACCATATTCTGCTGAAAAATATGCTATCAAATCATTTCTATTGTCTGGATGTTTTGAATTAAACCATGTATTTTTACTATTCATATATGCATCAAAATTATTTACTATTTTGTCATATTCTTTTACAAATGCTACATCTTTTGATGCTTTCTCTAATTTTTCTTGATCTACTGCTTTTAAAAATTTTACTGGGTTTTTGTTACATCTTTCCCATAAATCTATATCTATTATTTTGAATAGTCTTAGGAATTCTGTATTCCAAGACCACCATAAATTATTTGCTATTTCTGTTATTCTACCTATTCTCTTTGGTAATTGTGGGTTTACTGTTATTCTATTGAATACATACATTTTTATTTTTCCTCCTATGTTTTTTATACTACTCTTTTGAGTACTTTTTTCTTTTTGTTAATCACAATTATTATCTACTACTTTTCTTTTTTTGTCAATATTTAATTTCGAGTTTTTTTGTCTTTCGCATATTATTTTTTTTTACAATTCACAGTAATTTTTTATAAAGTTTAAGAAATTAATAATATATTGTTTTGTAAATACCGCGTAAGCAATCAAATGAGCGTAGCGAATGCGAAATGGAGCAATCTACATACTAACTTTTTAATATGAAGATTGCGACATCAAGGTATTAAAAAACAATATATTATTAATTTATAAAATAACTCTAATATAACTTACTGCGTATTTGTATTAGTATTTTCCGTTGTATTATTTGTATTATTACTTGTCGAACTATTAGTATTTGTATTACTATTATTTGTATTAGTATTTGTATTAGTATTTGAATTTGTAGTTGTATTAGTATTGCTATTCGTATTTGTGTTAGCATTTGTTGCATTTTTATTTGTATTTTCTGTTTTATTATTAGTTGTATTTGTTGTATTATTCTTATTGGTTTGTGTTTCATTTTGGTTTGTAGTTGTTTTAGGCGTTGATGTTGTTGTCTGAGTTTGCTGTATATCAACTTGTTGTGGATCAACCGCATCAATATCATGTGTAATATTTTGTACTGTATCTTGTTTGTTTTGATTTTTCTCTGTATTTTCTTGTTTCAACTCTGTTCCTGAATGTTTATCACATAATTGTGGTACAGTACCTCTTAAGAAATATTCTGTATATACATTTTTACATCCAGTTGTAGCTACTTTTCCAGTATCTGCACATATATTACAACTATATACTGAATTTGGCTTTTCAAAAGTTGCACTCTTTAGTCCTACATGGATTTTAGACATTACATTAGCCCATAATAAACCTGCTGGATTTCTTTTATTAAATTCTATTGTCTCATTTTCATCAAATCCATACCACGTTGCAGCTGTATAATATGGAGTAAATCCACAAAGCCATCTATCATAATTTTCATCTGTAGTTCCTGTTTTAGCAGCTACATCTACTCCTGAAATTTTACAATATGATGCTGTTCCTTTAGAGCCTTTTACTGGTTGTGTTAATATCTCTTTAACCACATATGCAACCTCTTTTGATACTACCCTTTTTCTTTTTTGTTTTGCTTTAACTACAGTTATTTGCGAACTATTATTTACACTTGTATAAAAAGTTGGCTCAATATATAAACCGTCATTTGCTATCATTGCATATCCAGCTGCCATCTCTAATGGACTTATTCCTCTTTGTAATCCACCTAATGCTAATACAAGTGTCTCATCTTCTTTTGTTAATGAGCTTATTCCCATCTTTTTTAAATATTTTATAGAATTTGTTGGTTTTAATTGTTGCATTATTTCTACAAATGGAATATTTTGTGAAGATTCTACAGCTCTTCTTACAGTTACCTCTCCTAGTGATTTATTATAATCTGTTGGATGATAACCATTTGCAAAGTCTTTTTCACTATCGTCATATATAGATGCTGCTGTAATTATTTTTTTATCTATTGCAGGTATTAACACAGATAATGGTTTTATAGAAGAACCTGTTTGTCTTACACTTTGAGTAGCCCTATTTAACGGTCTTACTTCTGTTTTCTCTCCTAATCCTCCCACACAACCTAAAACCTTTCCTGTTTTATGATCTATTATTGCCATTGCAGCTTGTGATGGGCTTCCTCCATCTTTTTTAGACTGTATTTGATATTTTGATTTTTCAAATTCTTTTTCTGTTGTTTCTTGAATCTTTGTATTTTGTGTACTATACACCGTTAGTCCTGCCATATTAATATAATTAGTTGCAAATGTAGTTGAAATATTATATTTTTTTGCAATATCTTCTGTTATTTGTGAAATTAATGCATCTGTATGATAAGAATATACAGCACTATCTGCTTCTACATTTCCTTTTTTAAATTTTAATCCTTTGTCTACATTGCTTACTGATGTATTATAGCTTTGTTCATCAATATAATTTAAATCTAGCATTTTCTTTAGAACAGTCTTTGTTCTTTTTTTTATTTTCTCTGAATTATCTTTTTCACCAAATGGATTATATGAATTAGGTGAATTATTCATTCCAGCTAAAAATGCACATTCTTCTAAAGATAAATTTGAAGATAATTTACTAAAATAATACTGACTTCCAACTTCTACTCCATACATATGTGGTCCAACATATATGATGTTCAAATATGCTTCTAATACTTCATCTTTTGATAGTTCTGTTTCAAGCATTTCTGCTTTCCACCATTCTTTTACTTTTCTTGTAATACTATCTGTATTATCTCCTGTAAGATTTTTTACTAATTGCTGTGTTATTGTACTTCCACCATATGATGATTTTCCCAAATGAGTAACATATGATACTATTGCTCCTCCAGTTCTTTTTACATCTATTCCACCATGTTTATAAAATCTTTCATCTTCTATTGCTATATATGCATTTTTTAAATTGTCTTGTACATCATCTAGTTTTATTGGTTCATTTTTTCTTGAACATCCTAATTTTGCAATTTCTTTTCCATCACTATCAAGTACTGTTGAATTTTGAAATGCTACCATTTCTTTGGCTAACATTTTCCAACGATGTGTGGATATACCTAAGCATATTCCTAAGATAATAACTATTAAAATACAAATAGTAATTATTATCGTTATTGTCTTTTTATTTATCTTTTTTTCTTTATCTTCCTTGTTGCTTTTATTGCCTTTTTTCTTTTGCTCTTTTTTATCTTTTCTAAAAGCTTTTGGAATATAATTCTCATCTTCTGTCTTCTTTTTCTTTTTTTTCTTCAATTAATATCACTTTCCTTTTTATGAGCAATATGCACAAAGTATTGCTTCTAATCCAACATTTAAGTCGATTAATCCTATTTTATATTTATAATCTAAATCCTCTAATTCTTGTATAATTTTTTTGAGTTCTGATGTTTTAAATCCTTTTGCTTGTAATTTATATTTATTTACCAAAAACATTTGATTAGGCTTTAATTGTAAACTTTGAGCAATATCTTTATTATAATAAATAGCTAATTTCACAAAATATAATTTTTTAAAGTGATTATATAATGTTATAAAAATCTTCTGAATAGGTTCTTTTGATGCAATTAAATTGTATAATACTTCCATTGCTTCTTTTACTTTCTTTTGCCCTAGATTGTCTGTCAAATCGAATATTATACTTTCTATTTTCTTTATGCATAACTTGTCAATATCTTGTTTTTTTATTGTGCCATTTTCTCCTGCATATTCAATAAGTTTGCGTATTTCATTTATTAAGTCTTGCATATTTGTACCACAACTTTCTATTAAATATTGAAGTGTATTTTCATCAACATTTACCTTATATGCATTACATATTGCTTTTAATCTTTTTATAATCTGAAATGGCTTTTGTTCTTCAAAATTGCATACTGTTCCTATTTTTTCAATTGTATTATAAATCGAATTTTTTTCTGCTTGATTTTCAACAAATACAAGTATTACAGATTCGTTTATCATATCTACATTCTCTTTTAAATAGCTGTTTATTTTGTCTTTTAATTCTTTACTTGCTCCTCCGCTTCTGCCTTTTACTTCTCTTTTAAATATTCCTGTTTCTCTTGCTATTATTAACTTATTTGGATATCCAAAAGCAGGAGTTTCTATGTCTGCAATTAATTCTTGTACACTGTTTTCGTCAATATATATGTAGTTTATTCCTTTTATTGTTTCTCCAAAGTTTTTCTTTATTTTGTTTAATTGTTGTTCTAGCAAAAATGTGTCTTCTCCATATAACAAATAAATTCCTTTGGTACTTCCTTGATTTAGTTGTTTTTCTAATTCTTCAACTTTTAACATATCTACTCCTTTTATATGTAAATTAAGATTTTTTTATTTTTACTTATTTAGTCTATTTTTAATAAATATTATAAAACTATAACTTTAAATGAAATTGCGAATGTGCATGGAGAAACGCTAGAACTTCTATGCAGTTTTATGGAAAGAGTTCACGATAGTGGAAGGGTGCCATAAAACAAATTAGAAGTTCTAAAGTTTCGTAATAAGCCGAGCAATGAAATGCAAAGTTATAATTTTATAATATTTATAATTAAACATATGTAAAAATAAAAAATTCTTAATTTTTATTTAAACTCCTAATATGATGCGAAAGACTTCTGCAACACTCCAAGCTTGTGCAAAAGCACCTTTAGGAGCATATGGTCTTTTAGAATCATATATTTCCGCAATACTACCTACACAACCTCTTTCATTAATCTCTTTAGAAAATATTTTTGTTACATTATCTACAAATTCTTTTAATTGTTCTTCATATTTGGCCTTATCTTTTTTAGTTTTGCTACTTATTGCTAATCTCTTTAATGCATTATAATATGGACCTAAAAGCCATGTCCAAGTAATACCTTGATGGTAACTAAAATCTCTTCTGCATCCATCTCCTTCATACACTTCAACATAATTTTCTTCGCCTTTAGCTAAAGATTTTAATCCATAATTATTCAATAGCTTTTTAGTAACTGTTTCAAACATATTTCTTGCTTCTTCTGATGTAGCATCTAATACAGGATATGTTAAACTTAATGCAAATAATTGATTTGGTCTAATCTTGCTATCTCCAAGTACATCATATAAGCATTTTCTACGTTTATTATAGAATTGATTTTGATATGATTTTTTACATTTTGTGGCCATCTTTTCGTATTTTTTAGCTTTGTCTGTATCATTATTACTTGTTGCAAGTTCTTGCATTATTTTTAAAGCATTATACCACATAGCATTTATTTCTACTGCTTTACCATTACGTGGTGTTACCGCTATTCCTGCATATTTTGCATCCATCCACGTATTTTGAGTATTTTCTGTTCCAGAAACAATTAGTCCATCTGTATCCATATAGATATTATTATTATCTAAGTCTATTCCTTTAGCATAATTCTCTATAATATTTTCCATTTTAGGATAAATATCTTGCATTACAAATTGATAATCATTTGTATATTCAAGATATTTTTTTACTTGTTCAAAAAATAGTAATGATGCATCAACACTATTATATAATGGTCTATAATCATCTTCACTGTATGTATTTGGAATTAGTCCATATTTTATATCTCTAATACAATGTTGCAAAACTTTTTTTGCATTGTCAAATCTCTTAGTTACCAAAAATAATCCTTCAAATGAAATTAATGTATCTCTCATCCAATCTAAGAACCATGGATATCCTGCTATTGCTGAATATGTATTGAATAGTGGTCTTTTTATTATAAAATTATCTGTTGCTATTAAAAATGTTTTTATCAATTCATCTTTATCACTACCTAATAATCCAGATTTATTAAAAATTTTAGTCATACGTATTGTTTCTTTTAAAATTAATGCTCTTGCATCTAATTCTTCTATATTTTCTTCTGTTGAACATATAAAAGAAATTTCTTTTTCTTCATTTGGATTTATTTCTATTTCGTATCTTCCTGGTACAACATGATTCTCTTCTGGCTCAAATCCTCTTTTCTCTTCTTCTATATAAAACATATTATAAAATATATCATCTTTATGTTCTATATAATTTCCATCATTTATAGTAATATAAATTGGATTTCCATCATCTATTTCCACTTCTAATTTTTTATTTCTCATTTGTTGTTTTAATTTGAATTGATGGTCTTTGTTTATACCATGAGCATTTCTAAAATTCATTACTGGCGCTAATATTAATTTCGAATGTTTAGCTCCATTTCTAATTTTATAATATACTCCAACTGTATTTTTGAAATGTTCCATACAAATTGTTTTAGTAATAACAACATCCTCTACTTTATATTCAAATGTTGGCAAAAGTTCTTTTGAAAAACTCTCTTGATACTTATACCCTTGAGAAATATAGTTTTTTCCCACATTAGTAAATAATTCATATTTTATTCCACCAACTTCTATACTTTCATCTAACTTTGATAATATTAATCTTCTTCTAGCAGGAGGAATTATTGGACTTACAAGTAATCCATGATATTTTCTTGTATTTGCACCTATTATTGTTGATGATGCAAATCCTCCAATTCCATTTGTTATTATCCATTCTTTTTCTAATGCCTTATCTAATTCTAATTCTTCTTTGGCATATCTCATCTTTATTTTCCTCCTCTGTTCATTTTCTCTCCTGAATCCTTGATTGATTTTATTCTATCACTATATTTAGCACTAAATTTACTTTGCTTTTTAAATCTCTCTTTTTTATTAGGATTTATACCTTTTCTTTCAGCTTTTTTATCTTTTTTTCTCTTCTCTTTTTTCAATTTGTTTATTCTTTTATCTGATTGCAATTTTGCATTTAACATTATATATGATGGGTCATTCTCTTTGTCTTGGAATTTCATATCATTACATATTAATGTAATCGCAGATTCTGCAATCATATATGGATCATGTCTTATTTTTCCATCAACTATTTTAGAAATATTTTTCTTTATAAATTTAATTCTTTTTAATGCTGGATCATTTATTTTTTGTTCAACTAAATCTGCACCTTCTCTGTTATACATTTTTATATATTCTGGTACAACTTCACCTGTGTCATAAATGCAGTAATCAATTAAACCTTCTCCACAATGTTCTATTATTGCTTTTATGTGATCCTCTACAGAATAGTCATCTGTTTGACCTGGCTCTGTCATTATGTTATTTACATATATTTTAATTGCTTTACTTTCTCTTATTGCTTTTGCAACTCCATTTACTAATAAATTTGGAATTACATTTGTATATAAACTCCCTGGACCTATTATTATACTATCTGCTTCTTTTATTGCTTCTAAAACTCCTGGTGCTGGTCTACAGTTTGATGGTTTTAAATATACTCTGTTTATTCTTGTCATTTTATCATTTACTATTTCTGGTATTTTATCTTTTTCTTCTACAACATATCCATTTTCTAGTTCTGCACATATTTGCATTTCTTCAGTTGTTACAGGTTTTACATCACCTACTATTTTGAATATAGAATTACTTTTTTCTATTGATTGTGTATCATTTCTATAAATTTCTTTCATTGCAGTAAAATATATATCAGAAAATTTTAAACCTCTTAAATTTATGTTTGTCATTTCATGATTTAATAATTTCTCTAATTCATTTGACTCTTCTGAAGATAATGCTGCAATACTGTCTTTTACTTCTTCAAATGGAAGTGTTGTTCCTAATGCCATTCTTGAACTATTAGGTTGTTTTCCATATTCTGATACTGCTACTATTGCTGTTATATTGTCTGTATATCTTTTCATCCCTGTTAATACAGTATTTAGTCCTGCTCCTCCACCAATTGCTACTATTTTAGGACCTTTATCATAAATTGTTCTATCAAATATTAATGATTTTACATTTACATTTTTTTTGTTTTTCATTCTGTCATCTGTTGCTTCTATAAACAATTCCATATTTCTTTTATTTAAAAATATTAATCCTAAAACTATACAAGTAAATCCAATTACAAATACTACAACTACTTTTCCTGCATCTGCAATTTCCATTTCCTTTTGTACTAATATTTTTGCAATTCCATAACAAGTTAATACAATACCTACTAATATTAAAAATATCCATCTTTTCATTTTTGAGCTTGATTTTAGCCAATGTCCTAGTCCGTTCATATTATCATCCTTTCCACTTATATAATTTCTATTTCTTGTTCTATTTTCTTTCCAAATTTTTTATATACTTGCTCTTTAGTATATTCCATTAAGTTTATTACATCTTTTGCTGTTGCATTGCTTTTATTTATTATAAATCCTGCATGTTTTTCTGAAATTTGTGCTCCTCCTATTTGATATCCTTTTAACCCACATTCATCTATTAATTTTGCAGTAATAAAATCTGTACCTCTTTTAAATGTGCTTCCTGCACTTGGATATTCTATAGGTTGTTTTTCTTTTCTGTATGTTGCATATTCTGTCATTTTTTCTTTTATTTCTTCTGTTTTTCCTGTTTTTAATTGTAGTTCTGCTTCTAATATTATATAGTCTTTTTCTGCAAATAAGCTTTTTCTATATTCAAATTTTGCTTGTTTATTTGTAATTGTATGAATTTCTCCATATCTTGTCATATATGTTACTGTTTTTACTATGTCTTTCATTTCGCTTCCATGTGCACCTGCATTCATTCTTATTGCTCCACCTATTGTTCCAGGTATTCCTGATGCAAATTCGAATCCTGCAACTTCTTCTTTTAAACATTTCTGTGCTAGTGCACCAAGTTTTATTCCACTTCCAACTGTTAATAATATTATGCCATTTTCAATGTCCTGACATATTTTTTCTATTTCGATTTTTAATACTATTCCTTTTATTCCATCATCTGAAACTAATAAATTACTTCCATTTCCTATTATTGTTAATGGAATTTTTCCTTTTTGTGCATATTTTAATATATCTTTTAATTGTTCTATTGTTTTTATTTTTATAAAGCATTCTGCTGGTCCACCAATTTTAAATGATGTGTGCTTGCTCATTGGTTCATTTACATATATATTTTCTTTAGGAATTAAATTTTGAATTTCAGTTATATTCATATCCAATTCTTTCCTCCTCAATTATTCCAATCTTATCATTTTTTTCCTAATTTTACAATAATTTTTGCCAAATCTCTTTGATTTTTATTAATTTTATAGTATAATATAATTGTGTTAAATTATAAATGATTGGAGGTCATACTATGTGGCAAATATGGTTGATTGCTTCTGGTGTATTTTTCGTAATAGAAATCTTTACGGTGGGATTTTTAATATTTTGGTTAGGAGTCGCTGCGCTATTAGCAATGCTAATAAGTTTTTTCACAAATAGTATAATTCTTCAAACCTCTGTATTTGTTATTGCATCAGCTTTACTTATTTTTGCAACTCGCCCTTTGGCAGATAAAATTGTAAAAAAAGATGCTACTCCAACTAATGTTTATTCACTTGTTGGCAAAAAGGGGATAATTGTTGAAGATATTAATTGGGCTAACGGTACAGGTCAAGTAAAAGTTGAAGGTGACATTTGGTCAGCTAAAACTAAAGAACAAATCAATATTCCAAAAGGAACAGAAGTTGAAATCGAAAGCATTGAAGGTGTTAAAGTTTATGTTACACCAATTATGCAACTATTAAAATAGTTATTCATATTTTAAATTTATATAATCGCTTTTGCGAAATAATTTTATAGCAATGAAAGACTTGCTAGAAGGAGGAAAAAATGTACTTTTTACTTGTATTACTAGTTATAATAGTAATTATAGCAGTTAAATCAATCAAAGTCGTTAGACAATCTGAGGTGTATATTATAGAAAGATTAGGTAGATTTCATAAAGTCGCTGATGCTGGTCTTACAATTATAATACCATTTTTCGATCATGTTAGAAGTGTTGTAAGTTTAAAACAACAAACTATGGACGTACCACCTCAAGGAGTTATTACTAAAGATAATGTTACAATTACAATAGATACAGTTGTATTTTATCAAATCACTGACCCAGCTAAGGCAGTATATGAAATTCAAAGTTTAAAGAAAGGTATTGAATATCTTGCTATCACAACAATTCGTGATATAGTTGGTAAAATGGATTTAGATGAAACATTTAGTTCTAGAGATGGAATTAATACTAAATTAAGAACAATTCTTGATGATGCAACAGATAGATGGGGATGTAAAATTGATAGAGTTGAAATCAAAGATATTACACCACCTGCTGACATCAGAGATGCAATGGAAAAACAAATGAATGCAGAAAGAAATAAAAGAGCTTTAATTCTTGAAGCCGAAGCTCAAAAACAATCTGCTGTTACTATTGCAGAAGGTAAAAAACAAGCAGCTATTCTAGAAGCTGAAGCTGATAGAGAAGCTAGAATTCGTAGAGCTGCCGGTGAAGCTCAAGCTATTAAATCAGTGGCAGAAGCTAAAGCTAAAGAAATTTCTATGGTATATGATGCAATTAAAGCTTCTGATCCTGACGAAAAACTTGTCCAAATCAAATCTCTTGAAGCTCTTGAAGAAATTGCTAAGGGTGATGCTAATAAAGTATTCATACCATTTGAAGCTACTAGTGCTTTAAGTAGTTTAGGTGCTGCTAAAGAAATGTTTAAAGATGATAAGAAGTAAAAAAACTGCCTTAATATAGGCAGTTTTTTTAGAGTTTTCTTTGTTACTTTTGGCGACTTTGGAGATATTCTTTGCGAGAAATGCTTAATGCTACAGCTTGTTTTTTAATTTCCTCATCAACCTCTTGACGAGTTAAACCACCAATAATAAGCCTTCCTCCCCAAGATTTTAAGGAATCCATAATTATTTTATTGAATATTGGCTCAGGTAGCTTTTCAAACGCCTGTTTCATCTCACATTCCCGGTTGCACTCCCAACATCTTATGTTACAGTCAAATTTTAACATCATAAGTAACACTCTCCTTTACATTAATTTTTTTAATTATACCACAATATGTAAAATCAATCAAATTATAGTTAACTATTTTTTATACATATGGCTCTACATGTACTATTGCTTTATACACCTTATCTAATTCAGCAATATTTTTTTCCAAGCTATCTGCAAGCTTATGATTTTCTATTGTTGTCATATTTCCATCAACTGCAATTGTTAAAAATATTATATACTGATATCCAACAGGTGCTGATGAGATGCTATTTATTGCCTTTATTTCTTTATATGCACGAGCCAAATCTAATATTATATCTTTTGTATTTTCATCAATGGACTTATCCATTAAAATATTATAGCTCTCTATAAATATTTCAATTCCTGTTTTACATATCCACGCAGATATACCAATACCTACAACACTATCAAACCAATTTATTCCTTTTAGTGACAATAATATTGATATTAATGTAAATGTAGTAATTACGCAGTCATTTCTATGGTCTTGCATACTTGCTTCTAATAAAATATTATTATATTTTTTATACATTGCTCTTGTATATATAAATAATCCTAATTTAGTTGTTATTGTTATAATACAAACTACAATTAGCCACCACGAAAAAACTATGTTATTTCCTTTAATCAAAGTTTCAATTGCATCTATTATTGTTTTAATTGATACTACTATCATTGAAATTGCAATAAATAATGAAAATATATATTCTGCTTTTCCATGTCCAAAGTTATGGTCGTCATCTCCTGGTTCACTTGCTATTTTATTTCCTATTGCTGTCATTAATGATGCAAATATATCTCCTGCACTGTTTATGCAGTCTGCTATCATTGCTTGGCTCTTACTTGTAAATGCTACTATCGTCTTAAATGCTAGCAAAAATATATTTCCTATCATACCATACATTCCAGCTTTTTGAGTGACTTTGTATCTTTCTTCCATTTTTAATCTTTCCTTTCATAATGATTAATTTTTTTGATTATATACTTTATATAATTGTAATTCAATATTTTTAACAAAATTTGCATTCTCTTCATATTTATGCTATAATAAGTTAGATTAATAAAAAAGAGGTGTTAAATTATATGCCAATAGTAGCAATAATATATATATTAATTTTTATAATATTCGCATTAGCTGCATATGCTGTAATGCAAATAAAACTAGCCGGAATCAATGTAAAAGACTTTTGGAGCTTTATTGAAGCAAACCAAATTTTAGATAAATTATATGTATTTGCAAAAAAATACAAAACTCTTTCTCCTCAACAACAGGTTATATATTTAATGGAAGCAGAAAAAGTATTTACAGCATTTGATAAAATTCCTGACATTATTTGGGAAGACGAATTTAAAAAATATGATGAAGTACTAAAAAAATATAATGAAATAAAAGTTGATAGATGGATGTCTTCTTCTAACTAGAAGTCACCCATCTTTTTGGTATTCAATACTCTTTAAAATTCATTTTCTTATGCAAATTTATATTTTCAAAACCCATTTTTTATTTTTCTTTAAATTACCTGCCAAAATTTCTTCTGAGATTCTATCTTCCACAAGATTTTGTATAGTTCTTCTTAATGGCCTTGCACCAAAATTGCTATCAAAACCTTGTTCCATAATTGTTTTAACAACCCCATCATCTATTTCAACTATATATTTTTGTTTTTGCAAACGCTCTTCCACTTGTTTTAGCATAATTTGAGCTATATTTTCTATATCTTGTTTATTCAACTTATGGAATACAATAATTTCATCAATTCTATTAATAAATTCTGGTCTTAATTCATGTTTTAGTTCTTTTATAACTTCTTTTTTTAATTCTTCATATTCTTTATCATCTTCTGTATTTCCAAAACCTAAAGATTTTTTATCTGTAATATGCCTTGCGCCTAAATTTGAAGTCATAATAATCACAGTATTTTTGAAATCAACTTCTCTTCCTTGAGAATCTGTTAAATGTCCATCCTCTAAAATTTGTAATAAAATGTTCATCACATCTGTATGTGCTTTTTCTATCTCATCAAATAATACTACTGAATATGGTTTTCTTCTGATTTTTTCAGTTAATTGTCCTCCACCATCATATCCAATATATCCTGGAGGCGAACCAATCAATTTAGACACTGAATGTGCTTCCATATATTCTGACATGTCTAATCTAATCATAGAATTTTCATTATCAAATAATATCTCTGATAATGCTTTAGATAATTCCGTTTTTCCTACTCCTGTTGGACCTAAAAATAGAAATGAGCCTATTGGGCGCTTCGGATTTTTTAATCCTACTCTCCCTCTTCTTATCGCCTTTGCTACTGCTTCAACCGCTTCATTTTGTCCTATCACTCTTTCATGTAACTTATCTTCTAAATGCTGTAATTTTTGATTTTCATCTTCTGTTAATCTCTGTGCAGGTATTCCTGTCCACTTAGATATAATCTCTGCTATATTTTCCTCTCCTATTTCTGTAATATCTTTATTTTTAGCTTTTCTCCATTTAGTAGTTTCCTCTTCCAATTTTTCTCTAGTTTGTTGCTCATTATCTCTCAATTTTGCAGCTTTCTCAAATTCTTGATTATATATAGCCTCTTCTTTTTCTTTGGATATTATTTCTAATTTCTCTTCTAATGTTTTTATTTCATCTGGTTCAGTAAAAATTTTCATTCTAACTTGTGAAGCTGCTTCATCTATTAAATCAATTGCTTTATCTGGTAAGAACCTGTCTGTTATATATCTAACTGATAATGTAACAGCTGAATTTACTGCTTCATCTGTTATTTTTACATTATGATGTGCCTCATATTTATCTCTAATACCTTTTATTATCTCGATTGTTTCTTTCTCTGTGGGT
Source organism: uncultured Clostridia bacterium (assembly GCA_934149155.1). Taxonomy (GTDB): domain Bacteria; phylum Bacillota; class Clostridia; order TANB77; family CAG-508; genus CAG-269. The sequence goes on from CAKPDZ010000005.1 coordinate 29,689, forward strand.
TCACCAACATCAACAGGACTAAATCTTCTCTCTAAAGCAGAATCTTTTTCTATATACTTTCTATATTCTTCTATCGTTGTCGCCCCTATTAACTGAATCTCTCCTCTAGCCAATAAAGGTTTTAATATATTTGCTGCATCTATCGCGCCTTCTGCTGCTCCAGCTCCTACTATCGTATGTATCTCATCTATAAATAATATAACATCTTCAACTTTTTTCACCTCATTTAAAGCTTTTTTTATTCTTTCTTCAAAATCTCCTCTATATTTTGCACCTGCAACCATTCCTGATATATCTACACTTACTATTCTTTTATTTTTTAAACTTTCTGGTACTTCTCCAAGCACTACTTTTTCTGCAAGACCTTCTACAATTGCAGTTTTTCCAACTCCTGGCTCGCCTATTAAACACGGATTATTTTTTGTTCTTCTAGATAAAATTTGAATTATTCTTTCTATTTCTTTTTCTCTACCAATAATATTATCAAACTTTCCATCTTCCGCCTGTAAAGTTATATCTTCTCCAAATTGATTTAATGTAGGAGTTAAAGAATAGTTTCCTTTTCCTCTTTCAATATCTTTTTTTATTTCTCTATCAGATTCCTCTTCATTTATAACTTTTGCTATCTCATTATAAATTTTAGAAATTTCCACATTCAATTCTGTAATTATTCGTACTGCAACACAATCTCCTTCTTTCATAATAGCCAATAACAAATGTTCTGTCCCTATATAGTTATATCCAATTCTCTTAGCCTCTAAAAACGCATTTTCAAGCACTCTTTTAGTTCTTGGTGTAAAACCTAATGTTTCTTTTATCTCTCTTCCTACGCCTAATATTTCTTCAATTTTTACCCTAACTTTTTCATCTGTAATCCCTTTATTATTTAAAACCTTTGCAGCAATTCCTTCTCCCTCTTTTACAAGCCCATATAAAATATGCTCTGTTCCTATATAATTATGGCCTAACTCCACTGATATATCATTTGCTATTTCTATAACTTTTTTAGCTTTATTTGTAAATTTATATATCATTATTTTTTCTCCTTTTTAGTCATTTTTGCCATTTCATCTGCTTTTTCTTTTTGTTCTGGTAATGGCACCCATGCAAAATATGATGACACAAATTCACCAAATTGAGTTGCATCTTCTCCTACTTCAGGATGTGTTTGTTTTTGTTTTTTACTCATAAAAAAACACCTACCTTTCTATTAAGGTATGTGCTTTTTTTCTTTTTTTATTCACTAATCTTTTATTCCAAATAATAATTTTACTATTCCTCTTAAACATTTAGGAACTTTTTTTACAACAATAGTCATATGTAATCCTCCTTTTAGCAGAGCAACCATAATATTCCTACTAATATTACTACTATTCCTATTAAAAATAACCATCCGAGTGTTGGTAAAAATAATACTAGCAATATTCCTATCCCTAATCCAATTAAACATACACCTAAAGTCTTTTTTAAGATTTTCATTATGATTCCTCCATTTTTTAATATATTATATGTCGTTTTATAGATTATGTGAAAAGGTACATTTGGGACCGGTTCTTAAATGTACAAAAAAGAAACTTAGAATTTTTCCTAAGCTTCTTCTCATATATTTATATCATTATATAATTATTATCCGTTTACTAAATCTTTTAATGCTTTACCAGCTTTGAATACTGGAGCTTTAGATGCAGGTATTTTTATTTCTTCTTTTGTTTGAGGATTTCTACCTTTTCTAGCAGCTCTTTTTCTAACTTCGAAAGAACCAAATCCAACTAATTGAACTTTGTCTCCTCCTTTTAATGATTCAGCTACAACTTCTGTGAATGCATTAACTGCTGCTTCTGTTGCTTTTTTAGATTCTCCTGTTTTTGCAGCGATAGCTGCTACTAATTCAGCTTTGTTCATTATACATTACCTCCTATAAAATTTTGTCTATGTACTCTATATCGCTGAAAATAGCAATATTCCGTACTCCTTTTACTTATTCTCCAAATTATATTAAAATCCCCTCTTTTTTTTTAAAATTTTAATATATTTTTGTTTTTTCTAGAATTTTATATATTTTGTCACCCTTTGGTAACATATATATATCTTCTTTATTGTATATTTTTAATGCTACTACAGCTGCTAAATATATTACTACAGCAAATAACATCGCTATTATTGTTGCCAATCTTCCAGATATTATTCTATCTAATAATAAATATAATGTATAAGAACATACTGCCATAATTGTTGTCGCTATAGCTGGTTTTATAACAAATTTATTAAAGGGTAAGTCTAATTTTACATATTTTTTCAAAACATTAAATACTATTGCAAATGCTACTGCATGACATGCTATTGATCCAATTGCTGCTCCATAAACATTGAAAAATGGTATCTTTAGCAATATAATATTTAATACTAATTTAACTACACATCCAATTCCTAAAGCTATTGCAGGTACCATTACTTTTCCAAATCCTTGTAATGCTCCATTTATTGTCTGGTCAAGTATTGAGAATATTACTGATACAGATATCAATTGTAATAATAATGCTCCCTCATTTGCATTTGGATATAATAGATTTAGTATTGGTTGTGCAAATACAATCATTCCAACAACACAAGGCAATCCTATTAACATTGATGTTAATAATGAAAATGATGTTCTTTTTGTTGCAGATTCTTTATCATTTTTTGCTTTTGCTGCTGATATTGCTGGTACTAATGCTGTTGCAAATGCAATATTTATAGCTAATGGCAAGTTTGTAACTGTATCTACTTTACCACTTAATTGTCCATATAATTTTGTTGCTATATCTGCCGGCATATATCCACTTAAAATTCTCTTTACTGTAAATGAATCTATATTTTTGTTAAATGATGTCATTATTGAACTTAGTGTTAATGGAATTGACACCATTAAAATATTTTTTACTATTGTTTTTACATTTTCATATTTATAATTTGTTGAACTTTGAATTTCATTTCCTATTTCTTTTCTCTTTAGTCTATAATACATAAACAAATAAGCAAAACTTGAGAATGTTGCAAGTGTTGTTGCTACATTTGCTCCAGCAGCCATCATTTCTGTTGAAGTTGATGTTGCATATGCAACTACCTCTACAATTCCTATTGTAAATATTGTTTTAAATATTTGTTCTAATGTTTGAGCTCTAGCTGTTATTTTTAATGTTCTTCTTCCATTAAAATATCCTCTAAACACTGATGATATTGATACAAAAAATATTGCCGGTGCCAAAGCGACTAATGTTAATTCTGATTCTGGAATTTGTGTCCAACTATATGCAATTACATGTGCACCAAAGAATAATAACATTGATCCTATTGCTCCAAGTGTTCCAAATGTTACTAATGCAACTTTAAAAATCCTATTTGCACCTTTATTATCTCCAACAGCTAATCTTTCTGATACTAATTTTGATATTGCATTTGGTACTCCTATTGATGATACTGTAAGTAATAATGCATATATTTGATATCCACTTGCATATATTGCATTTCCTGCGTCTCCAAATCCATCTCTATTTGTTAAATATAATGTATATATTAATCCTAAAACTTTAATCAATATTTGTGAAAACATTATTGTTACAACACCTTGCATAAATGTTTCCTTTTTTATTGCTCTTTTTTCCTTTGCCATAACTCCTCCTATAACTCATTCTATGTTTTTTGTTATCTTTTTATTTCTAAATACCAAGTAATTATATCTATAAATGTTAAAATTATCAAGAACTTTTGCCAAATTTATTGACAAATGGCTGATTTTGTATTAAAATTGATTAGTATTATGTTAGAATATGATTTAAATATGAAACTTCTCCCCGGTGGTTTTAGATTTAAATTTCATATAAATAAAATTAAATTTAAAAATAGGAGGGTAAATATTACCATGAATAACGTTACATATAGTGCAAAAAAAGAAACAGTTGAAAGAAAATGGTATATAATTGATGCAGCTAATAAACCATTAGGTAGAGTTGCTACAGAAGTTGCTAGATTATTAAGAGGAAAACACAAACCAACTTTCACACCAAATATCGATACAGGAGATAATGTTATCGTTATCAATTGTAAAGATGCAATATTAACAGGAAATAAAATGAATTCAAAAATCTACAGACATCACTCAGGTTACATTGGAGGAATGAAAGAAACTCCAGCTTCAGTTATGTTTGCTAAAAATCCAGAAAAAGCTATGACATTAGCTGTAAAAGGAATGTTACCACACAATTCTTTAGGTAGAGCTATGGCTAAAAAATTAAGAGTTTTTGCAGGAAGCGAACACAATCTTCAAGCACAAAAACCAGAAATTTGGAATTTTTAATTAATTAAGGAGGAACTATAATAATGGCTAAGTCAAATAAAATCGTATATATGGGTACAGGTAGAAGAAAAAGTTCAATAGCTAGAGTAAGATTAGTTGAAGGAACAGGAAAAATAACAATAAACGGAAAAGATATCGAAGAATTTTTCGATTTAGAAACTTTAAAAGTTATTGTTAGACAACCATTAACAGTTACAAATACATTAGCTAAATATGATGTAATTTGTACAGTTAAAGGTGGTGGAGTTTCTGGTCAAGCCGGAGCTATCAGACATGGTATAGCTAGAGCTTTAAATGAAGCTAACTCTGAATACAGACCAGCTTTAAAGACAAACGGATTCTTAACAAGAGATCCTCGTATGAAAGAAAGAAAAAAATACGGTCTTAAAAAAGCAAGAAAAGCACCTCAATTCTCAAAGAGATAAGGTTATATATTACAAAACTCGAGAAATTCGTTCTCGAGTTTTTATTTTTTTATTTTGTTTACCTCTCTCTCCTGTATTTGTCATGCAAAAAGAGAAACGAATTAAATTTCGTTTCTCTTTATTTCTTGCTTATATTCTTTAAATAATTCTTGATTTTCTTTAGTATAACCTTTCAAACAATCTGTTGGTACTTTCTCACATATTTTATTAAATATTTCTAAAAATTCATCTGTTGTACCACCCTTAATTTTTACACAATTTATATTTGTTTTTCCATCTTTTAAATGTACTATTATACTTGACGATGTTGTTACAACTCCATAATATTTTACATTATGAATATGTAACCATTTAACATCTGAAAATTTGAATGTTATAAATCCACCATTACTTTTAAAATCTACTAAAAAGTCTTTTGTTATTATTACCTTGTCTTTATAATGTTTTTCTTCTACATTATCATCTAATTGTTCTGCTAAAATATTTTCATAATCATTTTGTTTTAAATATTTTTTTATTCTATTTTTTATTATAAAAACACATATATTATATATTCCTAAAATTATAAATCCAATTATTGCAACTACAATAATAGTATCTTCCAATGTTGTATCAACCGGAGATTTTCTCACATTTAATAAAGCACTTCCAAAATATCTTTCAAAATCAGATAATTCTATTTTATTTTCTTCCTCTATTCCTTCATTGTAATAATCTACTAACATTTGTTTTAATTCATCAGATACTTTTTCTGTCATTCCATATATTTTTACAGTTTCTGGTTGAACAGCATTTTCATCAGTTGAATATGTATATTCTCTTATTGATTTTAATTCATCCATAGTTTCAAAATCTAAATCAACAACATACCAATAACCATTATTAAATGCAATACAATATCTGTCATTATTAGAATCAGACATATTATTAGTATCTCCATATATTGCAACTTCATCTGTTATTCCTTGTACTTCTAAATAAGCATATTGATTTTCTTCAATTCCTAGAGCTCCCTCTTCTGCAAAATCCATAGCCTCTGGTAATTTTTCTTCTTGCTTATCATATATCACAAATGCAGCTATTACTATAACTACCATACATATTATATAACCAATTAATATACATTTAGGCATTTTTTTACCTTTTTTTACAATTTGCTCTCCTTTTATTTCCATGTATTATCTCCTATTCTTAATATAACTTTTTATATAAAAATATTGCTATTGCTAATCCTATTATACTTGCAATATTTATTTGAATTGAAAATGCAAAGGTTAAACTTAATACATTCATATCTAAAACAAATGGTTCCTGAATTCCAAATGTTTGCCCATATGATAACCAACTAAGCCAATCAACTTGTGCTGCAACCTGTCCTAATAAACCTCCTATAACTAATCCTGCAAATATAAATAAAATTACTATCCATGTGTTTTTATCTCTTGTAGCCATTTCTTATTCCTCCATTTTCTATTTTTTATCTTCCTGTACTTGCTAACCATTCTTCTACACTCATTACTTTTTCATTGTTGTTATATGACATATAAAACTTATTTTCACCTGTTTCTGTATTATTTTTCATGTATACATTTTCTAATACATAACTAGGCACTAACTCTTCTCCACTTGTCGTCATTAAATTATAATGTTTATCTTTTTCAACTATTATAATCTTATAACTTGGAATAACTACTGCTGGATAAGAATTACTTACTTGTGTTATATTTGTAGCACTACATCCTATATTCGAAAACTCAAAATCTCTAATTTTTTCACCTTTTATATTAAATATTGCCCATAAATTTTCACTGTTTTTTACAGGTATTATCTCATCTAATAAGACATATGAATTTTCTATTCCACTATTAGAATATTTACTCATATCCACTCCTATTTGTTTATATTCTGGTTCCATTATAACTTTTCCTGTAGTATCCACAACTCCATATAAATTATTTTGTTTTACTAAATATAATCCATTTTGATTGTCCATTATTTTTATATCATCATATGTAACTCTTACTTTTACAGAAGCATCACTTCCTAGAACACCATATTTCCCATTACTTTTTACTAAAAAATCTGATGTAGCTGGTAAATATCTTATTTCTTCATATTTATTTTCTAAAACTGATTCTCCTGTTTCTGCATTTATTACTCCATATTGCTTATTTTTTATTATTATAATCATATCTTCAAATATTGCTTTTTTATCTGCATATTCTTCTGATAATTCTACTGTTTCTCCATCTATTTTTTGTCTTGCTGCATAATATTGATTTAAATAATCCATTGTATATATATTTATTCTATTTTTTTCTAAATCAACTTGAAATAGTGTATTAAATGCTTTTTCTATTCCATTTGGAGTTGTATATAACTCTCCATCTTTTTCTAATACCTTTTCATCAAGTGTTATGTATTCATAATCAGAATCTCCTCTTGTCTCTACTAACCTATCTGAATCTTTTGTAAACATTGCTATTTCATTATCATTTTTTACATAACACTTTGATGAATCTTCTGATTTAACATTATAGTCTCCTCTATAATCTTCATAATTAAGATATTTTGCAATTGCTCGTATTGGAATATATACTTTATTTGTACCATCATCTGGAATATATAATAATTTTTCTATATTATTATTTTTCTGTCCATCTAATGTTATTTTCATTACTGAACCTTCTAAATATATTATTACTCCTATTATCGTTATAATCATAAGTATTAATATCGCTAAACAAATTCCTATAATCATAGGTAATTTTGATTTTTTCTTATTTTCAACTTCTTCATATAATTCCATGAATTTTCCTCCTATTTTTCATAACCGTATTTTTTATAAAAATCTTCCTTAAATGTTCCTAAATTATCATTTTCTATTTCTATTCTAACTCTTTCCATTAGTTTAGTCAAGAATCTTAAATTATGTATTGAAAGTAATCTTACTCCTAATATTTCATTTGCTTTTATCAAGTGTCTTATATATGCTCTTGTGTAATTTTTGCATGTATAACAATCACATTCTGAATCTAATGGTCCCCAATCTCTTTCATATGTTGCATTTCTTACTACAACTTTTCCATGTGATGTCATAGCAGTTCCATTTCTCGCAATTCTTGTTGGTAACACACAATCACACATGTCAATTCCTGCCATTGCTGCTTCTATAAGATAATCTGGCGTTCCTACTCCCATCAAATATCTTGGCTTATCCTTTGGCATAAGTGGTGTTGTATATCTTAATATATCCAAAAACTCCTCTTTAGGCTCTCCTACACTTATTCCACCTATTGCATATCCTGGTAAGTCTAATTCAATCAAATCTTTTGCTGATTTTTCTCTTAAATCTTTGAAAAATCCTCCTTGTATTATTCCAAATAAAGCTTGATCTTCTGGTCTAGAATGTGCCTCTAAACATCTTTTAGCCCATCTTGTTGTTCTTTCCATTGAATTTTTAGTATATTCATATGTTGATGGATATGGGCAACATTCGTCAAATGCCATCATTATATCTGCTCCTAGTGCATTTTCAATTTCCATTACTTTTTCAGGTGTAAACATATGCTTACTTCCATCTAAGTGTGACTTAAATTCAACACCTTCTTCTGTAATTTTTCTTAAATCTCCTAAACTAAATACTTGGAATCCACCACTATCTGTTAATATAGGTCTATCCCAATTCATAAATTTATGAAGTCCTCCTGCTTCTTTTACAATGTCATGTCCTGGTCTTAAATATAAATGATATGTATTTGATAATATTATTTGTGCTTTTACTTCTTCTTTTAATTCTTCTGGTGTCATGGATTTTACTGTTGCCTGTGTTCCTACTGGCATAAATATAGGAGTTTGAATATCTCCATGTGGTGTATGTATAACCCCTCTTCTTGCTCCTGTTTGCTTACATTCATGTAATAATTCGTATGTTACTGCTGGTTTCATATTTTATTCCTCTCTATTATTCTATTTTATAAACATTGCATCTCCGAAGCTAAAAAATTTATATTCTTTTTTTACTGCTTCATTATAAGCTTTTAATATATATTCTCTTCCTGCTAAAGCTGATACTAACATTAATAATGTTGATTCTGGTAAATGAAAATTAGTTATTAATCCATCTAAACATTTAAATTTATATCCTGGATATATAAAGATTTTTGTATCACCTTCTGTAGCTTCTACTAATCCTGTTGTTTCGTTTGCAATTGTTTCTAAAACTCTGCAAGATGTTGTTCCTACTGCAATTACTCGTTTTCCTTGTTTTTTTGTTTCATTTATTTTGTCAACATCTTCTTGTTTTATATAAAAGTGTTCTGAATGCATATCATGTTCTTCTATATTTTCCTCTTTTACTGGTCTAAATGTTCCAATTCCAACATGTAGTGTTACATTTGCTATTTTTACACCTTTTTCTTCTATCTTCTTTAATAATTCATCAGTAAAATGTAATCCTGCTGTTGGTGCAGCTGCTGAACCTTCATATTTTGCATATACTGTTTGATATCTATCATTTTCTTTTAATGCCTCGTGTATATATGGTGGTAATGGCATTAACCCAATTTTATCTAGTATTTCATTAAATATTCCTTGATATTTAAACTGTACTTTTCTTGTTCCTCCTGGCATTGTATCTAATACTTCTGCTTCTAATATTCCTTCTCCAAATATTACTTTAGCTCCTGCATGTAGTTTATTTCCAGGTCTTACAATACATTCCCATATGTCTCCTTCTATTCTATTTAATAATAAAAATTCTACATGTGCTCCTGTTTCTTTTCTTCCATAAAGTCTAGCTGGTAATACTTTTGTATTATTTCTTACTAAACAATCCCCTGGTTCTAAATAATCTACTATGTCTTTAAATACTTTGTGTTCTATTGTTTGTTTTTCTCTGTCTAATACCATTAATCTTGATTCATCTCTTTTTTCTATCGGTACTTGCGCTATTAATTTTTCTGGTAGTTCATAATTAAATTCTGTTAATTTCACCTTTATCGCATTTCCTTTCTATATCTCATTTTTTCACTCTTATATTGTACTATTTTTTTATCTTTTTTTCAAGTTTTATGTAAAAAAATAATATCTAATTCATCTTATTATTTGTAACATGATAAGAATTAAATATTATTTATATTTTAGGTGTACTTTTATTTTTTAATTACATTTTAGAAATTTCTTCATTTTATCTGCATTAGGATCTCCTAATTTTTTGGATACGGAAATATCATATCTTATAAATGTATCCATAATTTCCTGATGGTCACTTTTTCTATTGATTTCATTTTGAATCCACATTTTCTTATTTTCTGCCCATCTTTCATTATTTTCTTTCCAAAGTTGCTTGTTTTCTTCCCATTTTTCATTGTTTTCTTTCCAAAGTTGCTTATTTTCTTCCCAGCGTTTGTCATTCTCATCCCAACGTCTGTTGTTCTCTTCCCAGCGTTTGTCATTCTCATCCCAACGTCTTTGATTTTCTAGCCAGTGTTCATTTTCTATTTCTCTACTCTTTTTAATTTCTGTTCTTAATTCATTAAGTGTTGCATTTGTTTGCACTTGAAATGTATTCAATGTTTGCCCTAGTTGCAATATTTGTCCTAATATTTCATTATTATCTACCATATATTCTCCTCCTTAAAATTTATTGATTTAATCTAAAAAGATTCAATTTTTTCATGTATGAATTAAATTCTCTACTGAAATAAATAAAATTTAGTACACCTTGAATATGTGCAAAAAAATAGAAGCACATACATAAAATATGCTTCTATTATACATTCTCATCTTGCTAATGTCAAGAAAATTTTATCGACAAACTTCGACATCAAGCATTAGTTTTTCTCCATTTATACTAACTTCTGTATATGTTTCTCTTGTCTCATTAAATACTATATTTTCAGTTAAAGTTTCTTTCTTAATATCATTTTCAAATTTCTTTATAAGCTCTTCTAGCATTTCATTTTCAGATACATATAAGTTTATCTTATCTAATACTTCAAATCCTTTATCTTTTCTCATATTTTGAACTTTTGATAAAATTTCTCTTACATATCCTTCTTCTTTTAGTTCAGGAGTTATAGTTGTATCTAATACTACACCAATTTCTCCTTCACCAGCAAATGCAAATCCTTCTTTTCCTTGCATTGTAACAAGTAAATTTTCTGATGTTAATTCTATTTGTGTTCCATCAATTTCTATATATTCTACTCCACCATTTTTTACTTTATTTGCTAAATCCATTTGATTTAATTTTGAAATTTCTTCTCTTATTTTTGGTATTAATTTTCCATATTCTTTTCCTAATACTGGTAAATTTGGTTTTATTTCAAAATGAACATATTCATTCATGTTTGCACCTAAATCTACTTCTTTTACATTTAATTCTTCTTTTACTATATTTCCATAGTATTCAGGTAAAGTATCTACAGATATTAACATTTTTGAAAGTGGTTGTCTATTCTTAATATTTGCTGAATTTCTTGCACTTCTTCCTAATTTTACTAATGAATAAGCTAAATCCATTTCATTTTCAAGTTTTTTATCTATAGCTTTTTCATCAACTTCTGGCCATAAGCATAAATGAACACTTTCAGGTGCTTTTTCATCTAATCCTACAACTAAGTTTTGATAAATTTCATCTGTCATAAATGGTACAAATGGTGCTGATATTTTTATTAAGTTTACTAATACTTTATATAATGTTGTATATGCTCCTATCTTATCATCTGTTAATTCTTCTCCCCAGAATCTTTCTCTGTTTGTACGAACATACCAGTTTGAAAGTTCATCTGTAAAGTCTTCTATTTGTAGAGCTGCACTTGTTATATCATATTTGTCTAATTTTTCTGCAACTTCTTTTATTAAAGTATTTAATTTTGATAATATCCATTTATCCATTATATTTTCTGATTTGAAATCAGCATATTTATTTGGATTGAATTGGTCTATTTCTGCATATAAAACATAGAATGAATATACATTCCATAATGTACTTAAAAATCCTCTTTGTGTTTCTTGTACATTATTTAATCCTAATCTTGTTGGTAACCATGGTGCTGAACATGTATAGAAATGCCATCTTGTTGCATCTGCTCCAACTTGGTCTAATAATACCATTGGATCTACACCATTTCCTTTAGATTTTGACATTTTTTGTCCTTTTTCGTCTAAAACATGTCCTAATACTATACAGTTTTCATAAGGTGTTTTATCAAATAAACATGTTGATACTGCAAGTAATGTATAGAACCATCCTCTTGTTTGGTCAATTGCTTCTGAAATAAATTGTGCAGGGAAGTGTTTTTCAAATTCTTCTTTATTTTCAAATGGATAATGTAATTGTGCAAATGGCATTGATCCAGAATCAAACCAACAATCTATTACTTCTTTAAATCTTGTCATTGTTTTTCCACATTCTGGGCATTTTAAATGTACATTATCTATATATGGTTTATGTAATTCTATTTCATCTGGACAATCTATTGCTTTTTCTTTTAATTCTGCTATTGAACCTATACATTCTTCATGACCACATTCACATTTCCAAACTGGTAATGGTGTTCCCCAATATCTGTCTCTTGAAATTCCCCAATCTATTACATTTTCAAGGAATTTTCCAAATCTTCCTGTTCTAATTGTATCTGGATACCAATTTATTTTGTTGTTATTTGCAACTAATTCATCTCTTAATTTTGTCATTGCAACAAACCAACTTTCTTTTGGATAATATAAAAGTGGTGTGTC
>CAKPDZ010000006.1 GCA_934149155.1 uncultured Clostridia bacterium
ATAGATATAGAACAAATTGACAAAAATCAATACAATACATTTTCATTTGTTAATATTAGTGATACAACTGTTATAAATGATTATATAACAATTTTTAAAAATAGTTTATTAAATTTAAATGAAGAATCATATAAATTATTAAATGAAGATTATAAAAACACAAAGTTTAATAATTTTGATGAATATAAAAAATATGTAAATAAGCATTTAAAAGATTTATTATCAATTAATATTGAAAAATATCAAAAAAATGAAAGTGACAATGGAATAGAATATATATGTTTAGATAATAATGGAAATTATATTATACTAAATGAAACTTCAATTATGAAATTTAATATTATGCTAGATACATATACAATAGTATTACCAGAGTTTGCAGAAAAATATGATAAATTAGATAATAATAAAAAGGTTGCAATGAATATTGAAAAAGTAGTTCAAGCATTGAATATGAAAGATTGCGATTATATATATGAGAATTTAGATGAAACATTTAAGAAAAATAATTATCCAACAATACAGGATTTTGAAAAGTATATTACAGAGAATTATCCTTCAAAATATGAATTAGAATATTCAACTTATAGTGAAGAAAATGATATATATACACAAAATATAATTTTAAATGATACAAAATCAGAGGATTCAAAAAATCTTACAATAATAATGAAATTAAAAGATAATTACGAATATGTAATGTCATTTAGTGCAGAGTAAAATAAAAAGTCATATAGATTTCTATATGGCTTTTTATTTTACATAATTTGACTTTGGGTGAGAAATTTGGTACAATATAGATAAATAAAAATTGAAAGGAGTCTTCTAGAATAGTATAGAAGATAAGGTGAAGAAAATGGGGCTGATTTTTAAATTATTCAACATTTTGTTGATTTTGTTTGGCCTAATGGCTTTTATAGGAGGCATTTTTGGAATCAAAGAGGAGTTCCAAAAACGGAAATTTGGAAAGAATTTTTGGGAAAGTATCGCCATGCTGTTAATTGGAATTTATACAGTATTATGGTTGATAACACATCTTTTATATTAGTCATAAAAGGGCAATAATGATTTAAATATCATTATTGCTCTTTTTATGAAAAAATTAAAATTGTTATTGTTGAATAATAATTGTTTAACTTGATAAACATAGTAAAATGTGGTAAAATAAAAATAGAAAATGTAAAGATATGAAATTTTTCGAAATAAGATTTTTTAAAGGAGATGAGAGATGTGAAAAAAGTAATGAAATTTTGTGTAGTTGTACTATTTTTTATAATATGTTTAAATACTAAGAGTGTTTTTGGAAAAACAGATGGGTTATCAGATAAAGAAGTAAAGGCATTAGAACCAGGAGATAAATTAGAAGTTACTAAAGAGTCTAAAATATATACTTACGGACCTCGTTTGAACAATCCAGAAATTATTGATATACATGAAATGGAAGAATATGAAACTAAGGGACTAACTATTCCAGAAGGAACAATATTATCAGCAATGAAGGTAGATGCATATTCAAAAAAATGTTATAAACGTCAAAATGCATACTATATTAGTGTAAATTGGAATAAAGTTAGTTGCTTTATACATGCTAGCAATTTGACAAAGGTAGAAATAAAAGATGAAGAAAAACAAAAGGTGGAAGATTTTTTAAATAAAACAAATGTAAAAAAAGTGAAAGAAGGAAAAGCAAAAGAATTAGAAGATAAAGAATTAATAACTATAGCACAAGAGGCAAGAGAGTTAATGTTAAAGACTGCAGATGATGATTTAAGGCAAATAGAACATAAAGCTCTGGCAGAGCTAAACAAAAGGGGGTATACCCAAAAGAATAATGATGACGGTAGTACTGAAATTATTAATTCTAATGGTGAAAATGTAGGTTCTTTAAAAGGTGGAGATACGCAAAAAGCAACATTTAGTGCATATACAATTTATAATAGACCAGAGAAAACAGGTCCTACAGATGCTGGATCAAGTTTAGATGATGTAATTGATGACGCAAGTGATTTTATTGATAAAGGAGATGTAACATATACAAAAGATAATCTAAGTACAGTATCTAATACAATTTATAATATCTTATTAACTGTTGGAATAATTATAGCAGTATTAATGGGAGCAATATTAGGAATAAAATTAATGATTTCTGGAATTGATGAGAAAGCCGAAGTTAAGAAATTATTAATTCCATATGTTGTAGGATGTATAATAATATTTGGTGGATTTGGAATATGGAAACTTGTAGTAACAATATTGCAAAGTGTATAACAAAAGGAGAAAAGAACATGAAAAATGTAAAAATTTTAAAAGTAATTATAAGTATGATAATATTTTTGGGAATATTATTTAGTTGTAACTTATTATATGATAATGTAGTGTATGCTGGTAATGGCAAAGATGCATTAGGAAGTCTTGATTCATATAATGGTCGGGAATGCTGGAGGATCAGACAAATTAAAAGCTAAAGCTGAAATTATATTAGGAGTAATACAAGTAGTTGGTGTAGTAGTTTCTGTAATAATGCTAATGGCAATAGGAATAAAATATATGTTAGGAAGTGTAGAAGAAAAATCTGAGTATAAAAAGACATTAATTCCATATTTAATAGGAGCCGTTTTAGTGTTTTCTGGAACAACGATTCCAAATATTATATATTTAATAGCAAGAAGTATTTAAAAATTTTATAAGAATATGTTAAAAGTTGAAGTGGAAATTTGGGTAGTTTTCTACTTCAATTTTTTTGGTAATAAAACATAGTATTGTAAATTTTACTTATTACATAGTTCTAAAAAATATATATCAATAATATTATATGAATAGACAAGGAGGGAAAAGATGAAAAGGAAAAAAATAATAGCGATAATAACATTAATTTTAATAATATTATTTAGTATTTTTATATACAAAAATATAAAAATAGAAAAAGAAGATGAATATCAAAATTATACACCACAGGAAGAAATTTCAGAAGAACAAACAAGACAAACAAAAATAACACTATATTTTGCAAACAGTGAAACAGGAGAATTAGAATCAGAAATTAAGTTAATTGATGCAAATTTGTTAATAAATAATCCTGAAAAAGAAATAATGAATTTGCTAATAAAAGGTCCACAAAGTAGTAATTTAAAAAAATTAATTCCTGAAGGAACGATATTAAATGATATAAAAATAGTAAATTCGTGTGCAGAAATAAATTTATCAAATGAGTTTTTAGAATTTGGAGATGAGAAAAATAAATATAATATAATTAATAGTATAGTAAATACATTAACTAATTTAAAAGAAATTAATTCAGTTAAATTTTTAATTAATGGTGAAACAAATGATAAATTACAAGACATATATGTTAAAAATAAAGCTTAAGTATATATAAAGAGTATATCTAGTATTTTTTTAGATATATTCTTTTTTGTGTATAAGATAAATATTGAAATTATTTAAATTCCAAGCAAATTCAATTGTTGTATATTATAATTTATAAATAGATATATTTATAATATTTTCTATTTTGGACTTTATTTAAACAGTATTTAAATAAAAATATTAAAAAATAATAAAATATAAAAATAAATAATAAAAAAAATAAATAATAATAAAAAATAAATAATAATAAAAAAATAAATAATAATAAAAAATAAATAATAATAAAAATAAATAATTAATTAAAAATTAAGATATAAAAATTAAAATGTTAATAAAAAATATTATTAAAATATAATAATAAAAAGAGAATCATGTAAATTTATTATTTGTAATAAATAAAACTTTACAGTAAAGGATAGATATAAAAAATAAACAAAAAGTTTTAATTTTAATTTCTTAATTAAATGCACTTCCAATATTTTCCTTTGTACTAAAAAACTAAT
The DNA here is from genome assembly GCA_934149155.1 of uncultured Clostridia bacterium. Taxonomy (GTDB): domain Bacteria; phylum Bacillota; class Clostridia; order TANB77; family CAG-508; genus CAG-269. The sequence goes on from CAKPDZ010000006.1 coordinate 3,870, forward strand.
GTACTGAAAGCTAAGATGTATAAAGGTTGTAAGTAAATAAAAAAAGACTAAGTTTTAATTTATAAAGAAAATATGAAAATTATATGTATAGCGAACAACAAATTATGTTAAAATATAAAAATTTAAGAATATCATATAAATGTTACTATTTATTGAAAAAAGACTAAAATTAAATAATAAAGGAAATAATATAAAAATAAAATATATAATATAAAAAAATAAATAATAATAAAAAAATAATAATAATAAAATAAATAATAATAAAAATAAATAATAATAAAAAAATAAATAATAATAAAAAATAAATAATAATAAAAAAATAATAATAAAAAAATAATAATAATAAAATAAATAATAATAAAAATAAATAATAATAAAAAATAAATAATAATAAAAATAAATAATTAATTAAAAATTAAGATATAAAAATTAAAATGTTAATAAAAAATATTATTAAAATATAATAATAAAAAGAGAATCATGTAAATTTATTATTTGTAATAAATAAAACTTTACAGTAAAGGATAGATATAAAAAATAAACAAAAAGTTTTAATTTTTATTTTTTTATTAAATGTACTTCCAGTATTTTCCTTTATACTGAAAAGCTAATATACTGAAAGCTAAGAGGCATAAAGGTTGTAAACAAATAAAAAAAGACAATGCTTTAATTTATAGAAAAATATAAAAATTATATATATAGCAAATAACAAATTATGTTAAAATATAAAAATTTAAGAATATCATATAAATATTACTATTTATTGAAAAAATATTAAGATAAAAAAATAGAAAATAAGAATACTAAAATTAAATAATAATAAATAGAATAATATAAAAATAAAATAGGTAATAATAAAAAAATAAATAATAAAAAAATAAATAATAATAAATATAAATAAAATAAATTATTAAAATAATTATTTAATTATTTTAATAATTTAATTAATTTATAATATTTTAAAGAGTTAGTAAAATTATTTAAAAAACATTCTACATCATTAAGAGAAGTACAAGTGTTTTTTTTCAAAGTTTTAAAATTAAATTTCTTTTTTGGAGGATTTTTTTTTGGTTTTGGAGGAGGTGATGAAGGTACAGAAGGATGAGGAGGAGTTCTAGTCATATAATAATTATTGTACATAAAATCACTTCTTTTTTATTTATTTTATATATTATATGATAAAATAATATATAAAGTTATAATAATAAACATTTAAAAATAATAAAAAATATGATAAAATATATAAAAAAAGTGAGGGAAAATAAATGAACGGAAAATTATATATAGTAGCTACACCAATAGGTAATTTAGAAGATATAACATTAAGAGCATTAAATATATTAAAAAATGTAGATTTAATTGCTGCAGAAGATACAAGACAAACTCTTAAATTATTAAATCATTTTGAAATATCAAAACCATTAATAAGTTATCATAGGCATAATGAAGATGTTAAAAGCAATATATTAATTGAAAAAATGAAAAATGGTGAAAATATTGCATTAGTATCAGATGCAGGAACTCCTGGTATTTGTGATCCAGGAGAAGAGGTAATCAAAAAAGCAATAGAAGAAGAAATCAATGTAATACCAATACCAGGTGCTTGTGCATTTGTAAATGCACTGATTACATCTGGTTTGGATACAAAGGAATTTATCTTTTTGGGATTTTTACCATTAAATAAAAAACTAAGAAAAGAAAAAATAGAAGAAATAAGAAAATCAGAAAAAACAATTATAATATATGAAGCACCACATAAAATGAAAAATACATTAATAGATTTAAAAGAAATATTAAAAAATAGAAAAATTGTTTTAGCAAGAGAATTGACTAAAATACACGAAGAATTTATAAGAAAAGATATAGACGAATTATTAGAAAATATAGATGGTTTAAAAGGTGAAATGATATTAATAATAGAAGGAACTACACAGAAAGATGAAAATGAGACTCAATTAAATTTATTATCATTAGAGGAGCATTATAAATATTATCAAAATCAAGGATTTAATAAAAAAGATATAATTAAAAAAATTGCTAAAGATAGAAATGTAAATAAAAATGAAATATATATGAAATTTATTTAAATAAAAATAGAGAGAAAATATATGATTATTTTCTCTCTATAAAAAATGTTTTATTCATCTGTATTATCTATACTAGAAAGTTTTTGTGCACATTTAGAACAAACTAATTTATCTTTATATGCAATTAAATTTTTAGAATTACCACAAAAGATGCAGTTTGGTTCATATTTTTTTAATACAATAGAAGATCCATCAACATAAATTTCAATGGGATCTTTTTCTGCTATATCAAATTTATTTCTAATTTCGATTGGTATAACAACTCTACCTAATTCATCGACTTTTCTAACTATTCCTGTAGATTTCATAACTTGTCCTCCTTAAACTATTTAAATCAATTCATCTATATGATATCACAGATATCATATTTGGTCAATCAAAAATTTCAAATTATTGTAAATTGGATTGTTATAATTTAGTAAATTGAAAAATATAAATATAAAAAAGGGGAAAATAATGTTAAATATATTATGGCCAATTTTTATAATAATATCTATAATTTATGCAATATGTTCTGGGAATTTACAAAATTTAAATAATTCAATTTTTGAATCTATAGAAAGTGTTGTAGATTTAACATTAACTTTAATAGGAACAACTTGCCTCTGGACAGGAATAATGGAATTAGCTTCTAATACTAATGTTCAAAAATATTTATCCAAATTTTTAACTCCTATTATAAAAAAGATTTTTAATAAAATAGATATTAAAAGTAAAGCATATAACATTATTATAATGAATGTTATTGCCAATATTTTAGGATTAGGTAATGCTGCAACTCCATTAGGATTAAAAGCTATGAATGAATTACAAAAAGAAAATTATAATAAAGATATATTAAGTGATAATATGATGATACTCATATTACTAAATACTGCATCTTTACAGATTATTCCAACAACAGTTATTGCTATAAGAAGTTCACTTGGCTCTGAGAATCCATCAAATATAATATTTCCTGTTTGGATATCAACTGTAAGTGCTGCTGTAGTAGGTGTTATTGTTGTAAAAATTATTATAAAGTTTACAGCAAATAAAAAATATTAATTAGAAGGTTGTATATGGAAATTATTAATTATATTTCATTATTAGCAATTCCTATGGTAATATTAATTATTGTTAGTGAATCTTTAAGAGAAAAAAAGCCAGTTTTTGATATTTTTTTGAAGGGGGCTTTTGAAGGTATAGAAATTAGTTTGAAAATTTTTCCAACATTAATAGGATTATTTATTGCTATAGGAATGCTTAGAAGTTCTGGAGTATTAGATTTTATTATTAAATTAATTACACCAATATTATCGTTTTTGAAATTTCCAAGGGAAGTTGTGCCTCTTGCTATTTTAAGACCTATTTCTGGTAGTGCATCTATTGCAGTAGCTACAGATATTATGAGAAATAGTGGTGTAGATTCATTTGAAGGGCTTTTAGCTTCTATTATAATGGGATCAACAGAAACTACTTTATATACGATTGCAGTATATACAAGTTCAATAAAAATAAAAAATACAAGGGGGGTTTTAATTGCTGCTTTGGCTGCTGATTTGACTGGAATAATAGTATCTTTAATAATTTGTAGATGGATGTTTTTATAAAGGATGTCGATTTTTGTCGAACGATTTTTTTGTTTTTTTGTAAAATATTATTGACAAATAGATTAAAATGATGTAACATAATTTTGCAAATTGAATCAAAAAGTTTTTAATCTTGTAAAGGGAATAAATTTAAAATTCCCCCAATTTTATAATAATTAATCTAAATTTGACAACATCCGATTATAAATTTAAAAATTAAACAATAGATAGGCCCCCTAAACCTAATATTATTTTTGTGTCAAAATATGTATTATTCCCTTTACAAAACCATTATATATTAATTAATTTTCCTGGCAAATCTCTACTAGCTACAGATAGATTAAAATTATTATCATTATTTGAAATTATTTCATCTATAACTGTTCGATATGCTAATTCAGGAAAATTGCTTTCTTTGCTTAAATGACCTAACATAGCTGTAGAAAGATTACCATTTTTTAATAAGTATGAAATTGTTTTTCCTGCCATAGTATTTGATAAATGACCGATGTCACTAGCAATACGAGTTTTTAATTTATAAGGATAAGCACAACACTTTAATACTTCAGTATCGTAATTAGATTCTAGTAGTATGAATTGACTACCTTCAAGAGTATCTACTATAGATTTAGTCATGTGCCCAATATCAGTTGCAATACTAATTTGATGTAAAGAATCTTTAGAAATATTAAATCCGCAAGGATTTGCTGCATCATGAGGGATGCTAAAAGGTTTTATTTCTAAATCATTAATAGAAAATTTTTCATTAGGTTTAAAAAATTTCTTATTTTTTTCTTTTAATTTATCTGTTTGAATTGGCATTGCATTAAAGGTTTCTTGAGTTGAGTAAACAGGGATATCAAATTTTTTGGAAAGTGTTCCCAATCCTTTTACATGATCTGAATGTTCATGTGTTACTAAGATTGCATTAATAGAAGAGGGGGCGACTTCTATAGATTGTAATCCCTCTTCTATTTTTTTACAACTCATTCCTGCATCAATTAAAATTTTAGTGTTTTCGGTTTCTACAAATAAACTATTTCCACTACTACCACTATATAAACTACAAAAATTTAGCATATGTATTTCTTCTTTCTAATGTTAATCTTTAATTCTTTCTATTTTGGCACCTAGATTTCTGAATTTTTCTTCTATGTTTTCATATCCTCTATCTATGTGCTCTAAATTGTATATTTCAGTTTTTCCTTCTGCAATTACTCCTGCAACAATTAATGCTGCTCCGGCTCTTAAATCTGATGAATATACAGGTGAACCATATAATTTTTCAACACCTTCGAAAAAAGCTGTTTTGCCATCTGCTGTTATATTTGCTCCCATTTTGTTTAATTCATCAGTATATTGAAATCTAGATTCCCAAATATTTTCTATTATTCTACTTGTTCCATTAGCAACAGAAAGAACTACTCCCATTTGGGGTTGTAAGTCTGTAGGAAATCCAGGATATGGCTGAGTTTTTATTATGGCTTTTGATGGTCTTTCATCACACCAAACATGTATATTATCTCCTAAATCATCAACATGTCCACCAATTTCTAAAATCTTAGCTGTTATTGCTTCTAAATGCTTTGTTATACAATTTTTTATTAATATATCGCCTTTTGATGCTACAGCAGCAAGCATAAATGTACCAGCTTCTATTTGATCAGGTACTACAGAATAAGAACCAGTACTATTAAGTTTCTTTACACCATTTATTTTTATAACATCAGTTCCAGCACCACGGATATCTGCTCCCATAGTATTTAAAAAGTTTGCAACATCTACGATATGTGGTTCTTTTGCAGCATTATCAATTATTGTTGTTCCTTCTGCTAATACGGCTGCAAGCATTATATTAATTGTAGCACCAACAGAAACAACATCCATATAAATAGATGTTCCAACTAATTTATTGGCTGTTGCTAAAATTTTTCCTTGACCAACTTCCACTTTTGCGCCTAATGCTTCAAATCCTTTTATATGTTGATCTATTGGGCGTGCACCTAATTTGCAACCACCAGGCATACCAACAGATATTTTTCCGGTTCTTCCTAACATACTTCCTAATATATAATAAGAGGCTCTGAATTTACTTGTTAATTCTTCAGATGCATTTGTTTCTGTTATATTTCTCGTATCTATAGTAAGTTCGTTTGGTTTATTCCAAGTTATTTTTGCGCCAAGTCCTTCTAAGATTGCACATGATTTTTTTACATCACTTATATTTGGTACGTTTTCAATTGTGCATATTCCATCTATTAAAAGTGTTGCAGGTAAAATAGCTACTGCTGCATTTTTTGCACCACTTATTGTTACTTCTCCTTTTAAAGGTGTTCCTCCAGTTATAACTAATTTTTCCAACAGTATTCCTCCTTAAATTTTTCTTAAACAAAAATATATCATAAAAAATATAATATTACAACAGTTTTTGGAGAAAAACTAGGGATAAAATTAGTTGCTTTTGGCAGTAAATAATCCTTTATTAGATAAAAATTCAACTAATTTAAATTTTAATTCAATTTCTGGATTATCTTGATTAGAAATTAAGTTGTAAGATTCTTCATCTAAATTTTGTTCTAAATTAGTTTTTGCTTCATCATTAACTATTCCAGAGGAAACATCTATAAAGCATAAAGAAGGGAACATTACACACCACCAATTTTTCCCTTTAGCTTCTCCAATTTCAACTCTTAGGGCGTCATAGAATCCTGCAGGTAATGTAATATCACCATAATTTTTGGTTGGAAAGTAGAAATTATTAATATTTATTTTTACTGGATAATTATAGCCATTTTCATGAATAGTATTTTCTGCAATTTGTTGAAAATCATCTTTGTGAGCTGTAGCGAGCGAAATTGCTTCTGCTTTTGTCGTGCAGTTACTACATATATTATTCATATAATTAAGAAGAGAGTCTCTTACTTTTAATTTTAAAGTTTGATCTTCAGTAGAGTCACTATTAGCAAGAACATGTAGTCTAAATACAGCATCTGATAAGTTATATGATACTGCAGAAACGTAGTTTTGAGCACAAATGAATGTATATAAAAATAATAGTATGGCAAGAATACTAAAGTTTTTTATTTTGGTATTTTTAATAAATTTTAAAATTTTTTTCATGTAAATCCTCCTAAAAACATTTTTACTAAAATATATCTTTAAAATAATTATTAACCAAAAAAAATAAAATATACATTTGTAATAAAACTACTTGACAATAAAAAAAACAAATGGTAAAATTTACCATATAAACATTCGGAAAGGATGAAATAAATGGTTGTAAAGAATAAAGGGATGAAAAAAATGTATGTATTTTATGTAAGTGAATTTCATTTAGAAATGATTTTGTTACCATTTGTAAATAAAAAAATTGAAGAAAATGAAAATATAATTATTAAGACAGAATATGATTTAAAAGAAACATTACAAGTGTTATTAAGCAAAATGAATTTAAAAAAAGAAAATAAAGAAAAAATATTAAAACTAAATTGGAATAAAAATGATGAAAAAAATATAAGTGATAAATCTAATGTTATTATAGTAGGAGACAAGAAATATATTGATAATGTAAATGACCAAATTGCAGAAAAAAACTTTGGAAATATTACTATATTAGACTGTTATAAATTAGAAGAGATAAAAGATAACATGAATAATATTGTTAGCAAGTATGATTGTAATTTGAATACATCTGGTATAAATATACAAAAAAATTAATGAAAATAGTTGAAATATATAGAAAGTAGTGGTAGAATCTAAAATATACAATAAAAATAAGAAGTAAGAAAGGAAGTAAACATATGGAAGAGAGCTTAGAAGATATAAAAAAAATTCTAAAAAAGTATTCTCAAGAACATTTGTTAAATGAATATGAAAAATTAGATGAACTAAAACAAAAAAAATTATTAGATCAAATCGAACATATAGATTTTGAATTAATAAATAGTTTGTATAATAATACAAAAAAAGAAGTTGATGTTTCAGAAAATAAAATATCACCAATAGAATATTTAGATAAAGATAAATTAAATGGATATTATAAAGGATTCCAAGAAACAGGAGAAAGAGCTATTAGAGCTGGAAAATTAGCTGCAGTAACAATGGCTGGTGGACAAGGTACAAGACTTGGACATAATGGCCCAAAAGGAACTTTTGATATTGGTTTAGAGTCACACAAATCTTTATTTGAGTTATTAAGTGATTCATTAAAGGAGCAAGGCAAAAAGTACGATGTTACAATTCCATGGTTTATTATGACAAGCGAAGAAAATAATGATGCTACAATTGATTTTTTTGCAAAGCATAGAAATTTTGGATATGAAAAAGACAAAAATCTATTTTTCTTTAAACAAGGTGAGCTACCAATGGTAGACACTGAAGGAAAAATATTAATAGGAGAGAATGGATTAATAAAAGAAGCAGCAGATGGTCATGGTGGTATATATGAAGCACTTGTAAAAAATGGAATGACTAAAAAAATGAGAGAATTGGGTGTTGAATGGATTTTTATTGGTGGAGTTGATAACTGTTTAGTAAAAATGGTTGATCCAATATTAATGGGAATTGCAATACAAAAACATGTAACTGCAGCTGGAAAATCTGTTGTAAAAGCAAATCCACAAGAAAAAGTTGGAGTATTTTGTAAGAAAAATGGAAGACCATCAGTTGTAGAATATACAGAAATACCTAAGGAAATGGCAGAAGCTACAGATTCAAGAGGAGAATTGATATATGGTGAATCTCATATTTTATGTAATTTATTCAATATAAATGCTGTAGAAAGAATGGGAACAAAACCATTACCTTACCATATAGCATATAAAAAAGCAACATATATAGATAAAAATGGAAATAAAGTTGTACCAGATGGACCAAATGCATATAAATTTGAAGCATTTCTATTTGATGCGTTTGGTGAATTAGATGATATGGCTGTATTGAGAGTAAAAAGAGAAGAGGAATTTGCACCTGTAAAAAATGCTGCAGGAGTAGATAGTCCAGAAACAGCAAGAGAGCTATATAGAAAATTCTATCAATTATAAAGTATATAATTTTAAACTGCTGGTGCAAATAGACATCAGCAGTTGTTTTTCTGTCAAAATGGACGTCAATTTTTGACAGATTTTAAAATATAAAATAAATTAAATGTAAAAGAGTTTCAAAAGGGACGTCTCTTTTGGCAAGAAAGGAAGAAATAATATGAATTACAAAGATGAATACAAAAAATGGTGTGAAGATCCAAGTTTTGATGAAGAAACAAAAAAAGAATTAATTAGTATTAAAGATGATGAAGAAGAAATAAAAGACAGATTCTATAAAGAATTAGAATTTGGTACTGCAGGATTACGTGGAGTTATCGGAATGGGTACTAACAGAATGAATAAATATACAGTAGGAAAAGCTACTCAAGGTTTAGCTAATTACATATTAGAGCAAGGTACACAAGATATGGGAGTTGCAATTAGTTATGATTCTAGAAGAATGTCAGATGAATTTAGTTTACAAACAGCATTAATTTTAAATGCTAATGGAATAAAAACTTATTTATTTGAAAGTTTAAGACCAGTACCAGAATTATCATTTGCAGTAAGACAATTAAAATGTACTGCTGGAATTATGATTACAGCAAGTCATAATCCTCCAAAATATAACGGATATAAGGTTTACTGGGACGATGGTTCTCAAATTGTTGCACCTAGAGATAAAGATATTATTAATAAAGTAAGAAGTATAGCAGATTTTAAAGAAATAAAAACAATTAGTAAAGAAGAAGCTATTGAAAAAGGATTATTTAATGTTATTGGTAAAGAAATGGATGATAAATATATAGAAACATTAAAAAGTAAAATATTAAATCCTGAAATTGTTAAAGAGCAAGGAAAAGACTTAAAAATTGTTTATACTCCTTTACATGGAACAGGTAATACAATAGCGGAAAGATTGTTAAATGAATTAGGATTTAAAAATGTTTATGTAGTTCCAGAACAAGCTAAGCCAGATGGAAACTTCCCAACAGTTGATTATCCAAATCCAGAAGATAAAAAAGCATTTAAACTAGCATTAGAATTAGCTAAAAAAGTTGATGCTGATGTAGTTTTAGCAACAGATCCAGATGCAGATAGATTAGGAATTTATGCTAAAGATACAAAAACAGGTGAATATATGCCATACACAGGAAATATGTCAGCGTTATTAATTGCAGAATATAGAATTTCTCAAATGAAAGAAAAGAATATTTTACCTGAAGATGGTATGTTTATTACAACAATTGTTTCATCAGATTTAGCTAAAGCAATTGCTGCAAACTATGGATTAGAGTGTATAGAAGTTTTAACTGGATTTAAAAATATAGGAGCTGTTATGAAAAAAGCTGAAGAAAATCATGATAAAACTTATGTATTTGGATTTGAAGAAAGTTATGGTTGCTTAATTGGCGATTATGCTAGAGATAAAGATGGAATTGCTGCTGTTATGTCTTTATGCGAAGCTGCAGCATATTATAGAGCACAAGGAATTACATTATGGGATCAAATGAATAATATTTATGAAAAATATGGATATTATAAAGAAAATCAAGTTTCAATAGTTTTAGAAGGTGCTGAAGGTGCTGAAAAGATTAAAGAGATGATGACATCTATGAGAAATAAAGATGTAGAACAAATTGGTAAATATAAAGTATTATGTTTTAAAGATGTTGATAGAGATTATGTTAAAGATATGACTACAGGGGAAGAAAGTAAAACAGGATTACCAAAATCAAATGTTTTATATTATCAATTGGAAAATAATTCATGGTGTTGTGTTCGTCCTTCTGGTACTGAACCTAAGATTAAACTTTATTTTGGTGTTAAAGGTACTTCTGCAGGAAATGCAACAGAAGAATTAGAATTATTAAAAGATGCTATGGTTAAAATAGTTAAAGAATAAATAAAATGAGGGCTGTCTAAAAGGATGGCCCTTTAAAACAGCTTTTGATAATATTATTTTTTCCAGCCTTCTAGGTTTCTTGAAATTGCACCAAATAAATTTGCTCTAACCATTGGAATATATTTTTGCCATAAAAATATTTGTTCCTTCATAGATTCTCTTTTGGTATGCTCATCCATAGGGCAGACTTTAGGCATTACTGGTTTATTATATTTTTTTACAAATCTACGAGTATCTTTTTCGCTTAATAAAATTAATGGTCTAATTAATGTTACTTTTGTTCTATCCATATAACTTTTTGGAGCAAATGTTGAGATACTTCCTGTATATAATAAATTTAATAGGAAAGTTTCTAAAACATCGTCCATATTATGCCCAAGAGCAATTTTATTACATCCTTCTCTTACAGCTACACTATTTATTATTCCTCTACGCAAATTGGCACATAGTGAACATGGATTTTTTTCTTTTCTTACATCAAAAACAATTTCTTTTATAGAGCTATTTTCTATAAATAATGGTACTCCAATTTCATCACAATTTTTTTGCAAGAGTTCTGTATCAAAAAAGTCAAATCCGGGATTTACTGATATTGCTATTAAATCAAAATGTTTTGGATAAAATCTTTGTAATGCTTTTAATCCATTTAATAAGGTTATTGAGTCTTTTCCTCCTGATAGACATACTGCTATTTTATCTCCTTCTTCTATCATTTGATATTCTTCTATTGCTTTTCTCATTTTACTTAATATGTGTTGCATGCTAAGTTTCCTTTCTCATATAAATTAGAAAAATGCTTGATTGGCAATTTTTCGTATGCATAAATTTATTATAACATGAATGTCAAGAGAAGAAAATGTTATTAGTTGTAATAATATGTCGATTATGATATACTAAAAAAAATCGCGAGATATACAATGACTATTATGAATAGTATAAATAGTTTTGGAGGTGAAAATATGCAATATGTTATCCAGGTAAGTGGAAATGTAGCCAATAAACAAAATAAAGCTTATGTAGTTAATTCTAGTTCAATGGATGAAGCAAAAAAGATTGCAACACAAAAATTTTGTGATGAATTTTCTACAAATACTACTGAAATATATGCAGAATCAAATAAAAGAACAGGTAAATCAATTGCAGCATTAATTTGTATGTTTATTCCAATTATATTATCATTTGTAAAGTGGAAAAATGGACATGAAACAATAGTAATTACTCCAGACTATATTTCATGTTTATATGGAGCTTTTATTTATGGTGCATTTGTAGTTCGTTTTAAAGGAGTTCAGAGAACAGTAAGTTCGTTTATAGATATGTTATTTTGTGTTGTAATAGTTTTGTTATTAGCATCTTTTGCAAAAACAATTTTAATAACAAAATCGATTAATGTTTTTGGTTTAACAGAAATTAATATTGATACAAATATGTTTTTAATAGTAGCAATAGTTTTGTCTTGGCTTGGATTAAAAGCTGTTAGTTTTGTTTGCATAGGTGGTGTAGTAATAGCTGCATTTTGTAATATAACGGCATTGAATGCGGCCATGGGAAATATATATGGACCATTATATATAATTTGTGCATTTATAGGTATTATATTATATATTTCAATTGAACCTGCTTTTATGGAAGCAATGTTTCGATTAAAAAGTATGACTGCAAAAGGATTATATAGTTTTAAGAAAGATGAGTATCAAATTAAAGAAACTAAAAACAAAAATGAAGGGGTATAAAATATGAAGAAGTTTTTTGCAATAATTTTGGTGATAGCAATAATTATAGGTGCAGCAGTGTTAATAATTAAAATTAAGCCGGTTAATGATTCGAGAGTGACAAATGATTTTGCGGAAAAAGATATAGATGGCAGATATTTAACAATTATAAATGATACGGATCAGGTTATTAATGAAATTGTAGTAACTGTAGGCAATGGAACTGAAATTGAAGAAATGAAACAATCAAATCCTGATGAGAGAAGTTTTTCGATTAAAATTCCAGAGGAATATTCGGAATATAATACATTTATGGTTACCTTGATAGACAGATATAATATGAAGTATGAAAAAGAGGTTAAAGAAGTAAAAGAAAAGGGAAGAACTGAAGTTATAATTAATAAGGATAATTATGTTAAAGAAAAGGGAGACTTTTTTAAAAAGATAAATAAATTTTTTAATGGAGATTAAATTATAAGAAAAATGAGAGATGTAATATGTAAATACATCTCTTTTATTATTTGAAAAATATTGATTTTTTAGTAGTTGTGTATTATAATAATTATATATTTTTTATGTTCTCATAGCTCAGCAGGATAGAGTAGCCGCCTCCTAAGCGGCAGATGGGGGTTCGAGTCCCTCTGGGAACACCAAGTATTTATTTAGGAGTATAAATGGAACAAAAAGAATATTATATGAAACAAGCTTTAAAAGAAGCGGAAAAGGCATACAAAAAATTAGAAGTTCCGGTAGGAGCAGTAATAGTAAAAGACGGAAAAATCATAGCAAGAGCGCATAATCAAAAAGAAACAAAAACAGACACAACAAAACATGCAGAAATAGTAGCAATACAAAAAGCAAGTAAGAAATTAGAATCTTGGAGATTAATTGATTGCGAGATGTATATAACATTAGAACCATGTTCAATGTGTGCTGGGGCAATAATAAATTCAAGAATAAAAAAAGTATATATAGGAGCAATGGACGAAAAAACAGGAGCCGTAGGGTCTGTATTAAATTTGTTTGAAGATTATACATTCAATCATAAAGTAGAATCAGAAACAGGGATAATGAAAAAAGAATGCCAAGAAACTCTTAAAAAATTTTTTAAAGAATTAAGAGAGTTAAAACGAGGAGGAAAAAATGTATAGAAATGTAAAACAAAAGATTTTTCATAGTGTAATTATTGCTGTAATAATTATTGCTATTTTATGTGTAGGTGGTATGTTTATATTAAGATATCAGGTTGAAGGCGAGTCTAATATGCCCTTTAAAATCAGCAAAATCTCAATAATAGAAAGTGTAGAAGGAACTGAAAGTCAAGAAGCAGAAGAAAAGTGGAACTTGAATGTTGACGAAAATAATGATATATACATATATCTTGAAAAAAACTCGGCCTATGGGAAAACAGAAATAATTCAATCTGTTGATATAAAAAATATTAATATAAATAAATCAAAAGAAAAAGGAATAGTTGCATTATATAAACCAGTTCAAGATGAAAAAAGGATGTTTGTAAACAAAGAAGAAAATGAAATTACAGAAATAACATATGAAGGAGATATGGAATCAAATATTAAAGAACAAAAAATTTCAAATCAAGGTGGGATAATTGCATTTAGATATGGAATAAATAATATTTCGCAATATATTTCTCAAGATGCAGAGGAAATAGACCATAGTCAATTGTTAAAATTAACAGATATAACAGAAGAGGATTTAAAGACAATATTAACATTTGATATTATTATCAATTTAACTAGTGGAAAAAAATATCAAGCACCAATAAGTATAGATATTCCAACAGATGAAATTATAGAAAAAGGAACAGTTGGAATTGACAAAACAGACTTAAATAATATAATTTTTAAAAGAATAGAAAATTAACAAAAATACTTGCAAAAATCATAATTAGAGTATATAATACATAATGGTATGAGAATTGATCTCTGTATGGAAAGCAAGCTCAATAGAAGCCCATGAACCTTGTCAGGTCCGGGAGGAAGCAGCAATAAGTAGATACTTCTATGTGGGAATTGTTTTCCATAGAGAGATTGATATTCACACCATTTTTTAAAATTTAGGGGTTATAAAGGATGTGAGATAATGGGGTACACAGCTCTTTATAGAAAATTTAGACCACAAACATTTGCAGAAATGGTAGGTCAAGAACATATAACAAGAACATTAAGAAATCAAATAATGGCAAATAGAGTAGGACATGCATATTTATTTAATGGAGGAAGAGGAACAGGAAAAACAACATCAGCTAAAGTTTTGGCACGTGCTATAAACTGTTTGAATCCGCAAGAGGGAGAGCCATGTAATGAATGTGAAATTTGCAAGGCAGCACTAAATGGATCATTAACAGACATAGTAGAAATGGATGCTGCATCAAATAATAGTGTAGAAGATATTCGTTCTATCAGAGAAGAAGTGAATTTTCTACCAACAAAAGCAAAATATAGGGTATATATAATAGATGAGGTTCATATGTTGTCACAAGGAGCATTTAATGCTTTATTAAAAACACTTGAAGAGCCACCAGAACATGTAAAATTTATTTTAGCTACAACTGAACCACAAAAATTGCCTGCAACAATACTTTCAAGATGTCAAAGGTTTGATTTTAAAAGAATATCAAATGAAGATATTATAAAAAGATTAGAAATTGTTTGCAAAGAAAGTAATATAGAAATTACTAAACAAGCTTTAAATATAATTGCATCATTAGCAGAAGGTGCAATGAGAGATGCTTTATCAATTTTAGAAAGATGTGTACAAGATGGAGAAAACAATATTGATGAAGACAAAATAAAAGAACTAGTAGGAATTCCTAAAATTACTTATATACATAGCATAACAGAATCGATAATAAAATATAATATAGATGAGGCTATGGAATCTATAACTAAAGTTTTAGATGAAGGAAAAGATTTAAATAATTTGCTTTGGGAAATTATCAAATATATTAAAGATATTCTAATGGTAAAAACAGGGCAAAAGTTAACAATTTATAATGAAAATGATTTTGCAAATTTGAAAAAATTGGCAGATGAAGTTTCAAAAGAAAGAGCAATTAAACTTATTAGTGAATTATCAAAATTAGAAAATGACATGAAAAGTTCAACTCAAAGATTAATAGTTTTTGAGGCTGGAATAATAAGATTATGTGATAAAGAATTAGAATTAACATCTAGTGCTAATTCAGGTAATTCACAAACTGGAGCAAGTAATATTAATGCTGGAGAAATCTATGCTAGATTAGAAAAAATAGAAAATTATTTAAGAGCAGGTGGAGGTGTTACTAGAGCACAAACGTCATCAGCGGGAAGTAGAACCACCGGGACAAAGCCTACAAATCAAGCAAATGCTACAGATGCTATTGCAGGAATAGGAAAAGATAAAAAGCCAGCTCAATATTGGCAACAAGTTGTAAACAATTTTAAACAAAATGGAAAAATAATGTTATATACTAATTTGTTAAATACAAATGCAGTTGAAATAAATGATATGACCGTTGGAATAGAATTCCCTAAAGGAATTACACCTTTTGGAAAAACAGTTTTAGAGAAACCAGAAAATAAAATGGAAATTTCTAATCAAGTATCAATTGCATGTGGAAAAACAATGCAGATAAAATATATTGATGCAAAACCTCATGATGCAGGTGAAGTATCAGAAGAAAGTGAGTTATCAAATTTTGCTAGTAAGTTTGATATACCGTTTGATGTAATAGAATAGCACAGATGAGAACCGGTCTCAAATGTGCAAAAAGGAGGAAATTGAAATGTCAAAAAGAGGAGGATTCCCAGGAATGGGAGGATTTGGTGGAATGAACATCAATAATTTAATGAAAGAAGCTAAAAAAATGCAAGCAGATTTGGAAAAATCACAATCTGAACTTGCAGAAAAGGAATTTGAAGCATCTGCAGGAGGAAATGCAGTAAAGGCAAAAGTTAATGGTCAAAAACAAATATTAAGTTTAGAATTACAAAAAGAAGTTGTTGACCCAGATGATGTTGAAATGCTACAAGATTTAATTATTACATGTTTAAATCAAGCTTTTAAACAAGTTGATGATGCTCAAACAGCCTCAATGGGAAAATTTAATATACCAGGTTTAATGTAGGAGAAAGAACAATGTCAATGTATTCACCATCAATAGAAAAATTAATACAAAGTTTTGAAAAGTTGCCAAGTATAGGGAATAAGACTGCTGCAAGATTAGCTTTTTATATTCTGAATGCTTCAGAAGAAGAGACAAATGATTTTGTTTCTTCTATAGTAAATGCTAAAAAGAATTTAAAGTATTGTAGTAAATGTTATAATATATCAGATACAAATCCATGTCAGATTTGTGGAAATCCTAAAAGGGACCAATCAGAAATATGTGTTGTTGAAGATGTAAGAGATATAATTGCAATGGAAAAAACACATGAATTTAGAGGAGTTTACCATGTTTTACATGGTTCTATTTCTCCAATGAATGGTATTGGGCCAGATGATATAAAAATAAAAGAATTATTAGCTCGTCTTATGGATGGACAAGTTAAAGAAGTCATACTTGCTACAAACCCTAGGGTTGAGGGCGAAGCAACTGCAATGTATTTGTCAAAATTAATAAAACCTTTAGGAATAAAAGTTACAAGAATTGCTCATGGAATTCCTGTAGGAGGAGATTTAGAGTATACTGATGAAATTACTTTAACTAAAGCTCTTGAAGGTAGAAGAGAATTATAAAATAATATTATCTGGTAGTAGCAATTAATGCAAGATTGTCTCCAAGTGCAGTAAAGAAAGCAGCTAGTATGCTTAAATCATTTGTATCTAAATTGTCAGATAGCAAAATTGCCAGTGAACTTGCTAATGTTATTAAACTATTACCAGAACAGTTATGATAATCCATAAAAGCCACCTCTTTATATTGTATTCTTTATAATATAAAAGGTGACTTTTTTCTATGCAGATTTGTAGTTAACCTAATAAAATTTTGCAAATATCTTTAGTCGAATTTTTTTTCGAAATAAGTCTTGCACGAATCTTCATTTCTTGCATTTTATCAGGATTTAAAAATAATTTGCTTAAAATTTCTTCAACATTATCTCCTTTTTTTATCCAAATAGCAACTTTGTTTTTTTCTAAGTAAGCTGCATTTTCTTCTTCTTGGCCAGGAATTGGATTGATAACTACTATTGGCAATCCTGATGCTAAACTTTCTGTAGTTGTAAGTCCGCCAGGTTTAGTAACTACTAAATCAGAAATGCTCATTAATTGAGG
Organism: uncultured Clostridia bacterium; assembly: GCA_934149155.1. GTDB lineage: Bacteria > Bacillota > Clostridia > TANB77 > CAG-508 > CAG-269. The sequence goes on from CAKPDZ010000006.1 coordinate 21,447, forward strand.
TACCTTATCTGTATATTCTAAAATCTTTACGGAGTCTTGTTTTCCGAGTTCACTAACTAAATTTTCGAATGATTCCTTCATTTTAGGATTTTTTCCAGAAATAGCAACAAGCTGAATGTTTTCGTGACATTCTATAAAAGATTTAAAAATCTTAAGTGTTTGAGTTTTGCCTAATCCATATTCTCCACCACCAAAAAATAAAACTGTTTTTTTATTAGGAGATAAACCGAAAATTTTGTAGTATTTGTGCTTTATCATATTTTAATAAAAATTTATTAGAAAGAGGTATTCCTGTTGCATATATTTTTTCTTTTGGAATTCCAGCTTCATGCAATTGTTTTTTCATTTCTTCGTGAGAAACAAAGTAATAATCAACATGTTCGTTAAATACAAGCCATTGCTCATGTGGTGCATAATCTGTTAAAACAGTTGCAATTTTAGAATTTAATTTTCCTTGTTTTTTTAAATATGCGCACATTGTTGATGCAAATGGATGTGTTGAAATTATTAATTCTGGATTAAAATCTTGTAATAATTTATTTAGTTTTTTTGATAATAATTTATTTGATGTTGTACTTATTTGTGCGATTGGGCCACTTTGCGCATGCCAATAAACTTTGCCCCAAGTTTGTGGAATTTTTTTTGCCATTTCTGCATAGGCTGTAGTTGTTACTTTATCAAAAAGTTTATTAACATAGTACATACAGTCTACTAATTGTATTTCTATATCTTTATAATTTGTTTCAATATATTCTTTTATGGAACGAGCAGCACTTAAATGTCCGCCACCATAAGATGCGTAAAATATCATTACTCTTTTCATAATTGGGCTCCTTAAAATATTTTTTTTTAATTTTATCATAATACAAAAATAATTTGTATATTTTTTGGAAAAAAAACCAAAATATTAAGAAAAGGAGGTTTGTAATGAAAAAAAGTAAAATTTGGATGGTGATGACTGCAATTGCAATAATTGTAGCAATAGTATTAGGATATAATTTTTTAAATCAAAAAAAGGCATATGCAACAACAAAAGAAAATGATTATAATATGGCATTTTATCAAGTTGTTGAATATGTGCAAAATGTAAAAACATATTTGGCAAAATCAATGGTGTCCAAATCTGCTGAACATGGTGCAGAAATTTTAACTCAAGTTTGGAGAGAGGCTAATTTAGCACAAGCTTATTTAGGAATGTTGCCTGTTGAAAGCCAGGAATTGGAAAATACTGAAAAATTTTTGAATCAAGTTAGTGAGTATAGTTATTCATTATCAAGAAAGAATATAGAAGGAATTGAATTAACAGATGATGATATTAATAAAATAAAAGAATTATATAATTATTGTAATGACTTATCAAATACTTTAAATGAAATGTCAGATGAATTAAATAATGGTACAATAAAATGGTCAGATTTGATGAAAAACACAGATGGGTCAGATATTACGGAAGTAAGTACATTTGATGTTGTAGAAGAAAATTTTCATGAGTTTACAGGTTTGATTTATGATGGGGCATTTTCCGAGCATATAACTAGTGCAGAAAAAAAAGGCTTAACTGGTGATGAAATTGATGAAGAGACTGCAAAACAAAAGGCAGAGGAGTTTGTAGGAAAAGATAAAATAAAAGAAACGAAAAATAATGGATATGTAGAAAATGGGGATATTCCAGTATATAGATTTGAAATGACTACAAAAGAGGATAAAAATATAGGAATATCAATTTCTAAAAAAGGTGGACAAGTAGTGTTTCTAAATTATAATAGAGATGTTGGGGAAGAAAAAATAAATGAACAAGAGGCAGTGCAAAAAGGAAAAGAATACCTTACAAGTAAAGGCTATAATAATATGAAGGAAACTTATTATTTAAAAGAAAATGGATTTATAACTGTAAATTATGCATATAATCAAAATAATGTAACAATTTATCCGGATTTAATAAAAGTAAAAATTGCATTGGATAATGGAGAAATTATAGGCTTAGAAACAACTGGATATCTAAACTGCCATTATGACAGAACTATTCCTATAACTAAAGTATCTATTGATGACGCAAGAAAAAAATTGACTGATAAAGTTGAGATTACAAGTGAAAGTTTAGCAATAATTCCAACTGAATGGAAGGATGAAAAATTTTGTTATGAATTTAAGGGCAAAATTAATGATATAGATTTTATTGCTTATATTAATGCTGAAACTGGTGAAGAAGAGGATGTTCTGATTATTACTAATACTCCTAATGGAACTTTGACTGAATAATTTACAAAAATTGAAAAATAAAAAATGAAATTTTGTTAATAATAATTAATGAAAAAAGTTAAATAGCTTTTTTCAAAAAAACGGTCCGTAATACAGATAAATTTGAAAGGAGATTCTAAAATGTCTAGAAACAACAAATTAATATCTGAAAACTTACGAACAGAAATAGCAAAAGAATTAGGTGTTTATGATCAAGTAAAACAAGATGGTGGAAGTTGGGAGAATGTATCTTCAAAAACATGTGGTAGTATAGTTTCTAAAGCTATAGAAATTGCAAATAGAGCTGTTGAAAATCAATAGTTTTTAGATATGCAAAAAACGTCAGATAAGTTGATATTCAGCTTATCTGATTTTTTAAAATAAAAAAGGAAAAAAATTGACAATAAATTTAAGTAGTGGTAAAATGATATTAGGGGCAAGGCGTGCAGTGAGTACAAAAGATAGTAGAGAGTTAATCTTGCTCAAAGTATTTATAATTAAATTTTAGGAGGGGATTATATGAAGAAATCTTTAAAAATGATTATTTCAATTGTAGCATTAATGTTGATAATAACAATGGTTGCAATGCCAACAGTGGCTAATGCAGCATCATATAATTATAAACCATCAAACGGATATAATTTTAGTTCAATGTTAACAATGGCTACACAAAGATATCAAGCTGTAAATACATATAAAAATTATTTAAATGAAATGAACAAATTTACAGAAGGGCTTGATAAAAACATGTCAGTTGATGATTCAAAAATAAAAATCATTGACAAGGCAAATGAATTACAAAAAAAATATAATAATGATAATAATTCATCAGCAATTCCAAATATTACAAACAAAATAATTAACTCAACTATTAATTCTAATGCATCTTCAACAACAGATTTATTAGGATCAATATCAGGAGTATTAAAAAAATTATTAGGAAATACAGGATTATCAATACAAAGTTTAACACCAGATGTAAAAATTGATGATATGGTGGCAACAACAGCAGGAGAAAGATGTGGAGCTGACTATAAAGTAAAATTAGTTGGTAAAATATACTATGCAAATACAGATAGAAATGGAAATCCAACATCTAATAAATGGGTATATTTAGTACATGGTTCACAAATGAATGGACAAGCAATGGCTGATGCTGTTGGACAAATGTACTTAGACCAAGGATATAATATCTTAGCACCTGATTCAAGAGGATATGGAACAAGTGAAGGTAGTGTAGCTATGGGATATGTAGAAAGTCTTGATGTATGGGATTGGCTAACATATTTAAATAGTACATATGGAGATAAATGCCAACAAGTAATTATACATGGTGTATCTCTTGGTGGAGCTACAACAGTATTTGCTTCTGGATTAGAAGTTAATGGAAAAACATTAAAAGATCAAAAAGTAATTGGATTAGTAGAAGATTGTGGATATACATCATTAACAGGTATTATAAAAGGAATGTTAGGATCTTCAAATTCATCTGATGCTTCAAGCACAGAATTATCTGCAAAGGTATTAGGAATATCTAATAAAGATAATTTATCAAGTTTAAAAGGAAACTTAGTAGATTCAGTAATCAAAAAACTTTTAATTAGCAAAATTGGTGTTGGTTTAACTGAAGAAAACTTTGATCAATATCAAAATGCTTTAGATAGTTTAAATAGATGTAATTTACCAATATTGATAATACATGGTACAAAGGATTCAACAGTGCCATTTGAAAATAGTACAGAAATTTATAATACAGCAATGGCTAATTCAAAAATACCATATGTTCAAAGATTTACAGCAGAAGGTGAGCAACATGCATTTATTATATTAGGAAACAAATACAATGTATATAAAGGACATATAGAAAATTTTGTTAGCAAAGCAGAAGATATTGCTAGCGGAAAAACAGTAAATAAAACATCAGACTACAAAGAAGAAGCAGAACAAAAAACATCTGTTATGACACAACTTATAAAGGTGTTAAAATTAATAAAAAATATAATAAATAAAGGATAAAAAATGGAAAAATCAGTCTTTATAAAAGACTGATTTTTTGTTGCTAAAAATGTTGACTTTTGTAAAAAATATTGTTATACTAAAATTGTATTGAAATATAACTAAAGATATAAGAAGGGGAAAACATGAGAAATATTAGTAAAAAGATAATTTTAATAGTTTTAGTTGCTATAATGCTAATTGCAGGAATGCAAGCACATGTAGTATATGGAAAGACAGAAGCTGAAGAATTAAAAGAACAATTAGAACAAAATGAAGAAAATTTAGGAAACTTAAATGATTTTAAAGTAGTAGTTGATGAGATGTATACTGATATAACAACAGCAACAAAAGTTGATGATGCATTAAAACAAAAATTAAAAAAAGATGTTGAAAATCTTAATAATGTTCAGGGTATAAATCCATTAATAGTAAGTGTATTAAGTATAGAACTAAATTCACAAATAGATAATTTAACTGATGAAAATTTAGGAGAAATGCAAGAAGAAGTTAAAGTTATTAAAGATTGGGTAGATAGTAAAGTTTCTACAGATAATAATGATAACAACAATAATAATAATAATAATAACAATAATATAGGTAATAATGGAAATACAACAAATGGAACAATTAATAATCAAACAATTCCAAAAGCAGATGATACAATAGCTAATATAGCTTTACCAAAAGCTGGGATTAAATATATTTTTTCTATATTAGTAATAATAATTGCAGTAAGCATATTTATGTATGCAAAATATAGAAAATTACAAGATATAAAGTAAAGCTAATATTAGCTTTACTTTAATGTTATAATAGGAGGAAAATAAATATGAAAAAAATTTTTTGCATAATAACTATAATTTTATTAATATTTGCTGGAATAGGAACAAATTATGCTTATGCTACAACTGCTACTACAGAAGATGAACAATTAAAAAATTCAGAAATCAATTCAAAAACTATTTTTGAAGATATAGCAAAATTAAAAGCAATAATAAAAGCTATATATGAAAAATTAAGTAATGCGGGAAAAGTTGATGGTGAATTAAAAGATAATATAAAAGAAGATATAGATAAAATGGACGAAATAGGCAGTATAGAAGATAGTGAGCTTGATAAAATAAAAGGAGAACTAAATTCTAAAGTAGATGATTTAACTGATGATAATTTGGAACAATCAAAAGAAGATGTAGGAACAATTAAAGACCTAGTAGAAATATTACCAGACAATGAAGAAGAATTTAATGAACAAAAAGTACAATACGGAGAAAAGATTATAAAAATATTAGAAGAAAATGAAAAAGAGTTAGGCGATTTAAAAGAATTAAAAATAATAGTAGATACTATTTATAATGATTTAAATAAAGCTACAAAAGTTGATGATGAGCTAAAAAATAAATTAAGAGAAGATGTAGATAAATTAGATACTGTTACAGGAATTAATCCTACATTGGCAAGTTCATTAAAAATAGTTTTAAATATGCAAATAGATGATTTAACAGATGAGAATCTTAATGATATGAAAATAACAGTTATGACTATTAAACAGTGGGTAGATAAAAAAGTTGAAAGTGATACTGATGATTCAACTAATAACAACAATAATAATAACAAAATTGAAGAAAAAAAAGATGAAATAAATGATGTGAATACAAATACTAACACAAATACTATTGTGGATGAAACAATAGCTAAAGATGTAATTCCACATGCAGGAAAAATTGGAGGAATTATAATTGCAATATCTATATTATTAGGAATAGCTTTAATATATGGAGTTAAATATAATAAATTAAAAGAAATTTAATATATATTGACATTTATCAAAAATAGGTGTATATAAAATTTATATTATGATTAGAAAACGAGAGATGAGGTTAATATGGAAAAGAAATTTAAAAAATTTATAGGAATTTTATTATTAGGAATAATTATTTTAATACAATTTAATGCAATAGCATATGCAAGCATGGATCCGGAACAAATAAAAAGTTTGTTTGATATGTATGAAAATAATTTAGGTGATATTAATGATTTGAAAAAGGTTATTGACCAAATGTATGCTGATGTAAATGGAGCTACAAAAGTAGATGATCAGTTAAAAGCAACATTAAAAAAAGATGTTCAAAGTTTAAATAGTGTTTCTGGAATTGATGCTAATGTAGTAACAATGTTAAGTACACAATTAAATACAGAAATTGATAATTTAACAGATGATAATTTAAATGATATGAAAAAAGAAGTAACTACAATTAAAGAATGGGTTGATAATAAGGCTTCAACAAGTAGCAGTAGTTCTACTAATACAAGTACAAATACCAATGCAGGGACTACTACAGGAACTACTGCAGGGACTACAAGCAATTCCGGAACAACAACAAATGCACCAACGACTGCAACTACTAAGCCAACAACAACAGATAATAGTAATAAGCAAACTACTAAAAATAAAGAAACAGACAAAACATCTGTAAAAAGTGATATACCAAAAGCTGGAATTTCAAACAAGACTTTTCTTGTACTAGCAGTTATAATTGGTGCAATGGTTGTTTTAGCAATAAAATATAGAGAATTAAAAGAAATAAAATAAAAAATGTGTCCTATATTGGACACATTTTTTATATGTTTTTGTTAATATTTTTTCTTAAGTATATATAACTTGCTATTAATGATACAAATACCATAAGTATAATTACACCAATTACTTGTAACATATGAGATTGTGTAAAGGTGAAAAATGTTTCTGGCTCTAATGATTTTATGTTTTTATAGGACGGAGCCATTTTTGAAAGTTCAGTCAAATTTAAGTCCTCAAGCATATGTGGCAATGCATTAAGATTAGCACTTGTTCCTAATCCTTCTACTGTCCATCTACATAAAACAAAATTCGATATAAATTTTGTTACACCTTCTAATTTAAATAACATTCCTGAAAATAGTAAATGTGGTACAAGTATTAATGGTAGAATTATCATTGCAATACTTGTGTTTTTTACTATTGAAGATATTAATAAACCTGTTGTTGCTGAGGCTAGTATAGATAAGAAACATATAAGTTGGACATCCCAAAATGAATCTATTAATATACTATAAGGAGATCTTCCTGCAATACTTTGAAAAATAAATACTAGTAAAATAGATTGGATAAATGCAAGTACTCCTTGAACTATAAACTTAGATAATAAGTACGCAGAGAGTTTTAGATCAGCCATATATTCTTTTTGTAAAATAACTTTTTCTTTACAAATTTCTTGAACAGAATTTAATAATCCCAGCCAAATTGAAGCACATCCTAATGAAAATAAAATGGCTTTTGTATCTTCATTACCTACATAAAGATTTTTGTTTGTAACAACAGAAAGTAATACTGCCACAATTGGTGCTTGAGCAAATAATATAAATAATTGTTGAATATCATTTGAAATAAGTTTAATATATCGTTTAATTAAAATTATTAATTGTTTAATAAATGATTTTTTCTTATTTTCAATATTATTACTTTTTCCTTCTGGTATATTTTTGATTTCAATTTGCTCTCTTGTATTTTCAAATTTGTTTTGCCAATAGTCTCTATCTTCACTTATTAAAGTATAAATATCTACAAAATCATTAACACCAAAAAAGTTTAAAGCTTCTTGAGGTGAACCGTAGAAACATAGGTGACCACTATCTCCAAAAAATGCAACTTTATCACATAAATGTAAATTAAGAGTATTGTGTGTAACTAATATAATAGTTTTTCCCATTTGTGACATTTCTCGTAATGTCTTCATAATACTTCTTTCTGTACCAGGATCAAGACCACTAGTAGGTTCATCTAAGAAAAATAAATTAGGGTCTGCTAATAATTCAACTGCAATACTAGCTCTTTTTCTTTGACCACCACTTAATTGTCTTATATATGAATTTTCGAATCCTGTTAAATTAACAATATCTAGAACTTCTTTTATTCTTGCATTACGTTCTTTTGCAGAGGTATTATCAGGCATTCGTAATTTTGCAGCATATTGTAAAGTATCTGATAATGTTAAATTAGAGAAGACAATATCATCTTGTGGTACATAACCTATATTATATTTTAGATTTTCATAATTATCATATAAATTCTCGCCATTTAATAAAACAGTTCCTGATGTTGGTGGTGTTACACCACTTATACATTTCATGAATGTTGACTTACCTGCACCCGAACCTCCAACTAATGCTACAAATTCAGATGGCTTAATGCTCATACTAACATGTGAAGAAATTTCTCGTGATTTGAATTTTACTTTTACCTTTTTTACTATATCTATTGCATCTAATTGAATTCCTTTTTCAAATATTTGATATAATAGTTTGTTTCCATACAATATTAATTTAGTATTACCTATAAAAAGTACGTCTAAGTTATTAAGGGAAGCTTGTTGTGAAGGTTGAAGCATTTTTCCGTTTATATAAATACCATTTAAACTGCCCTCATCTGAAATTGTTGTTTTATTTAAAAGACTGTGTATTGTAGCGTGATGTTTGGCAATACCGGCTGGAGATAAAACAATGTCACATGTTCCACTACTCCCAATTGTTGTATTTCCTGTTGTTAAATTATAAGATTCCCATTCGTCTAGATTTTTATTAATTGACATTATCATAACGATTCCTTTTTGTGAAGCTTTATCAATGATTTTTACGAAGCTTCCTTCTGATAAATAGACATCGTCAATTATTTGGTTACCATTTCCTATCATTGGTACTTGTAAACTATCATTTGATATTAAAACACCATATTCGGTTATTTCGAGATATCCTTGGTGATCATCAACGGAATTTGAAGATATTGCAATATCATTATTAAAAGAACTACCGAAAGATATTTTATTTTTACCAAATGTAGATAAATTTATTGTTTGTAGACCAGCATCATCTAAGATAGTTAAAAAATAGTTCTCGCCATTTTGGGCGACATGTCTTAAATGTACAAAGTCATCTAATTCTCGATTTTCTTTTTTCATAATCTCTTCCTTTCTATTTGGTATTTTAATATAAAAAAATATACAAGTCAATAAAATGATTGCAAAAATTCTTTAATTGGAATATAATATGTTACAATTTATAGATATAGTATTTTTTAGGAGGTTGTAATGAAGATAAAGGATATATTAAAAGTAACAAATGGAAAAATGTTGATTGGTGATGAGAATTTAGTTTGTGAGAGTTTTTCTAAAGATACAAGAACTATTCAAAATGGTGATATATATATAGGTATAAAAGGTGAAAATTTTGACGGAAATAAATTTTGGAAGCAGGCATTAGATAATGGAGCTGTAGGAGTAATAATTCAAGATGTTGAAGTTTCAACAGAAGAGCTAAAAAACTATAAAGATAAAACGGTTATTAAAGTTGAAGATACATTAAAAGCTTTATATGAAATTGCAAAATATAAAAGAAGTTTATATGATATTCCAGTTGTAGCAATTACAGGAAGTGTAGGAAAAACTAGTACTAAAGATATAATTGCAAGTGTTGTAAGTACACAATATAAGACATTAAAAACAGAGGGTAATAATAATAACAACATTGGTTTACCATTAACTATATTGAAATTAAAAGATCATGAAGCATTAGTTGTTGAAATGGGAATGAATCATTTTGGAGAAATAAGTTTATTAACTGATATTGCAAAGCCAACATTAGCAGTTATCACAAATATTGGAACATCACATATAGGAAATTTAGGTTCAAGAGAAAATATATTAAAAGCAAAATTAGAAATATTAGAAGGTATGAAAATACCTAAAATAATAATTAATAATGATAATGATTTATTACATAATTGGTATAACGAAAATTCAGAAAAATTAGAAATACATACATTCGGCATAGAAAATAATAGTGAAGTAATGGGTCAAGATATAAAAATGAAAGAAGAAAGCAGTGAATTTACAGCTGTAACTGATTCGAAAGAAACAAATATAAAAGTACCTGTAGGTGGAGAACATTTTGTATATAATGCTTTATGTGCGATGACAGTAGGAATGGTTTTAAATATATCTGTAGATAAAATTCAATATGGAATTGAAAGTTTTGAATTAACTAAAAAAAGAATGGATATTAAAAAATTAGAAAATGGTGCGATTATTATAAATGATGCATATAATGCAAGTTTTGAATCAATGAAAGTTAGCTTAGAATTTCTTGCTAATCATACGGGAGAAAGAAAAATTGCAGTATTAGGAGATATGTTTGAACTTGGTGAATATTCAGAAGAACTTCACAGAAAAGTAGGTAAGGAAGTTGTTAAGAATAATATAGATATGTTAATTTGTGCTGGAGAAAATGCAAAATATATAATAGAAGAAGCTAAGAAAAGTAGTAAAATAGAAACATATTTTATGCACAATAATGAAGAAATTGTGGAAAACTTATCGCAAAAACTAAGAAAAGGGGATGTTGTTTTAGTAAAGGCTTCAAATGGAATGAAATTTTTTGAAATTTGCCAAAAACTATAGATTTTTTTGCCGAAAATTGGTATAATGCAAATACCAATTATTTTTGGGAGGACGTCAAATGAAAATTAAGGATTATTACAAAATATTAGAATTAGAAAATAACAAAGTAACCATAGAACAAATAAAAACAGCTTATAGAAAACAGGCAAAAAAATATCATCCAGATGTAAATGTAGGTAATAAAATTGCAGAAGAAAGAATAAAAGATATAAATGAAGCATATAGAGTCTTATCAAATCCTTCATCTAAAAGAAAATATGATAGAACTTGGAACTATAATATAGGTTATAAACAAAAAAAAGCTAGACAAAAGACATCAGGTGAAGTTGCAAGTGAATTCTTCGGAATGTTTTTTGGAAATGATGAAATAAAAGAAGAAATAGCTCAAAGCCAAATACCACCTGTAAAAGGAGAAAATATAGAAACAGAAATAAATATATCAATAGAAGATGGATTTTATGGAGCAAATAAAAAAATTGTATTAAACGATTTAGAAGGCAAACCTAAAACTATAGAATTAAAAATTCCAGAAGGAATACAGAATGGTCAAAAGATACGTTTAATTGGACAAGGAAGACAAGGACAAAATGGTGGTAAAAATGGAGATTTATATATAAAAATAAATATAGAAAATGGAAAAAAATACAAGTTGGATGGAACTGATTTATATACAATAGTTCCAATTTCGCCATGGGAAGCGGCATTAGGGGTAAAGGCAAAAGTAAATTCTATAGATGATACAAAAACGGCAATTTTTATACCTAGTGGGGTGCAATCTGGAGAAGTTATAGAAATACCTGAAAAAGGTTATAAAACGTCTGATGGAAAAAGAGGAAATTTAATAGCACAAATTAAAATAGTGGTTCCTGAAAGATTAACCAGGGAAGAAACAGAAATGTTTAAAAGGTTAAAAGAAATATCAAAATTTAATCCAAGAAGAGTTTAAAAAGACTGAAATATCAACAAAACTATTGACATAATGAGTGAATTCTAGTATAATTAATAGTGTGAGTTCGTAAACATAAGATAAACTATGGATTAAATCATAGAAATGGGGTGTAAATTAACATGGAGATGTTACAAGGAAAACATTTTAGTATAACAGATCCAAAAGGAGTAAATACAGTAATTTATCAAGTTAATAAAACAAAAAAGGAATTTTTAAAAGATTATCCTAAATATACTGTTGAAAGATTAGATTTCATAGAAGAAATTAGAGGAGAAGCTCGTAGAAAGACCTTTTATGTTGACGAGCCACAACCAAATGGAAATCAATTAGTAATTTTATCATTTGGAAAAGAAAGTGTTGTAATAAATTCAGGAATACTAATTGATGATGAGGTTAGAATATCAAAAACACCAACACCATTTAAGTTTAATACATTATATTCAGAAGAAGAACAGGAATTTAAAGAATTTAACTATACACCAAATATGAAAAGGGATATTTGTGTTATAGATCCTGAAACTACAGAAGAATTAAGACCTAGACTTTATTTTGATGAAAATGAAAATAAAGTAAAAGGAAGATGTAAATTAAAACCATATAAATCTTATTTTGCATTTGAAGTAAGAGAAGATGATGGAAAAATTTAAGGAGGGGCAATTTACTATGGTAAATAGCACAGTAAATGGAAAGAAAATAGGAAGTGCTGCAGGTAAAGATGATAAAATAAAATTCACGTATACTCTTTGTGGTAAGAGAAGCAAAGAACAAAAAATGGATACAAAGGTGAATAAAAAACAACCAGCAATATCTTTAATTGAATCATTAAGAGAAGATGGACAAATTATTGAAGAGAATGATGAATATGTATCAATTAAAGCATATCCAGGATTAAATCCAAATAAAGAAGTTCATAGTGAAGAATTAACACACTAAAATAATTGTAACCAAAGAGAAGGTGATTTATAAATGAATTATAAAGTAGAAGGTGCACTAAGAAGGAATAAAAAATATTTTATATTATTTGGAATACTATGGTTATTTATAGCCATAGTATTAATTGTGCCTATAGTAACTGCATATAATATACCTGCACCAGAAGGTAGCACATTTGGTGCGATGGAAGTATTTGTAGATGCTATGAAAAATCCATTTAAAGCTCTATCTGAAATAAGTGCTAATGGATATATAGAATCATATATAAAATGCTTAATAGTATTTTCAATAATTTTTGCAGTATTTTTTATAGTAGGAGTTGCAAGATCAGCACCTAAAAATGAATATACAGATTTTGAACATGGTTCAAGTGATTGGAGCAAAAATGGAGAACAGTATGCGGTTTTAAGCAATAAAAAAGGGATTATATTAGCGGAAAACAATTATTTACCAGTAGATAAAAGAGGAAATGTTAATGTATTAGTAGTCGGAGGTTCTGGTTCTGGTAAATCTGCATCATATTCAATTCCAAATGCATGTCAACTGTTAGGATCATATGTATTTACAGATCCTAAGGGAGAGTTATATGATAAAACTGCTGGATATTTAAAAGCACATGGATATGATATAAAAGTATTAAATTTAGTAAAACCTCAAAATAGTGATGGATATAATCCATTAATGCATATATCATCAGAAATAGATGTAGATGTAATTGCAAATACAATTGTAAAAGGGCAAAAAACAGGAGATGGAGGCTCAGACCCATTTTGGGACGATTCTGCAGAAATGTTATTAAAAGCATTAATATATTATTTAATGGCAACAAGACCAGAGGAAGAGCAAAATTTGGCAAGTTGTGCTGAATTAGTAAGAGCCGCAAATGCCAAAGGCGGAAGTAATTTACTTACAGAATTAATAAGTAAACTTCCATATGATCATCCAGCAAGAATGAACTATAAATCTATTGAAATTGCACCAGAAAAAACATATAGTTCCATATTAAGTACATTACAATCAAAACTAGGAAAATTCGATTCTAAAGAAATTGCAGAATTAACATCTACGGATACAATTGATTTTGAGGAAATAGGAAACAAAAAAACGGCAGTATATGTAATATCATCAGATACACATGCAGCATATGACTTTTTATTAACAATATTCTTTTCTCAGATGATACAACAATTATATAATTATGCAGATGATAATGGAGGAAAATTAAAAGTACCTACATATTTTATATTGGATGAGTTTGCTAACATTGGAAAAATTCCTGATTTTGATAAAAAAATATCAACATCAAGAAGTAGAAAAATTTCATTTAGTGTAATATTGCAGAATTTAGATCAATTAGAGGCAATATACGAAAAATCATATGAAACAATTATAGGAAACTGTGATACTCATGTATTTTTAGGAAGCAACTCATATAAGACTGTTGAATATTTTTCAAAAGCTTTAGGTGAAAAAACAATTGAAAGAGACAGTATATCAATAAATAGAGACAGGCAATATTTTAAAACTGGTCAAAGTACATCAGATCAAGTAATGGCTAGAGCATTAATGACTCCTGATGAATTAAGAAGAATGGATAACGACTTATGTATAATTTTTGAAAAGGGAATAAAACCAGTTAAAGCCAATAAATTTTATTACTTTAAACATAGAAATATGGTAAATGCATTAGAAAAAGTTGAAATTAGCCATAATGATATAGAACAAATAGATAGAGGAGTATGGAGAAAATTTAACCCATATAACCCATGGACAGAAGATAAAACAGAAAAAGAAGTTGAGAATTTAAAAGTAGAATCTTTAGATGATTTATTTGATGATGAACCTAATAAAGAAGATAAAGAAAAAAAAGTTATTACAACAAATGTGAATAATAGTAGGGCAAAAGAAAAGGTGGATTCAATTGATTCATTAGATGATATGTTTGGAGAAAATAATATTTCAGAACAACCTCAAAATCTTGTTGTAGAGCAACAAAAAGAGGAAGATACATATGATTTACAAAAAGAATTAGAAGCTAAATTTGATGAGTTATTTGGACCTATGGATGATTAAAAAATAATGGAAAATAACATATTTTGTTATTTTCCATTATTTTTGGTGATGAAATATATTAATCATATATAAATAAATCTTGTTTAAAGAATGTACCGTCTTTAGTAGTTTTTAATTCTAAATTTTCACTTTTTT
>CAKPDZ010000007.1 GCA_934149155.1 uncultured Clostridia bacterium
GATAGATATATTTGTTTCTGGAAATATTGATGAAGTAACTCAAACAGTAGAAGAAAATGAAAATATTCAAAAATTACAAGAAAGAAATCCACAATATATAGTAAATACAATAGAAACTAAAGATGAAATTCAAGAAAAAGAAATAATAGATGAAATGGATGTAACACAAGGAAAAATAGTAATAGGTCTCGATTTACATCTAAACGATGAAAAACAAATGTATGACACTGTTGTATATAATGCAATATTAGGAGGAACAGCAAATTCAAAAATGTTCCAAGAAGTAAGAGAAAAAGCGAGTTTAGCATATACTGCAGGATCAAATTATATAAGATATAAAAGTAATATATTTATAAAATGTGGAATTGAAATTAAAAATTATCAAAAGGCAATTGAAATAATAAAAAAGCAATTAGAAGATATGAAAAATGGGATATTTACAGATGAAGATATTGAAAATGCTAAAAAAGGAATAATATCTATAATAAGAAGTATTGATGATGAGCAAGATACTCAAATAACATATCTTTTTGGCCATGAATTAACTAATATAACAACAACAGAAGAAGAATATATGGAAAAAATAGAGAAAGTAACAAAAGAAGATATAATAAAAATTGCAAAATCTATTACTATAAACACAATATATTTTTTAAAAAATAAATAAACAGCATAGCTTAAGAAGAAAGGAAGAGATAGATGAAAATTATAGAAAATTCTAAAGTAAAAGAAAAATTGTATGTTGAAAAACTAGAAAATGGATTAACTGTAATGATTATTCCTAAAAAAGGGATTCAAAAAAAATATGTTATCTGGGGAACTAATTATGGGTCTAATGATAGTAAATTTATAGTGCCAGGGGAAACAGAGGAAACAGAAGTTCCTAAAGGAGTAGCCCACTTTTTAGAGCATAAGATGTTTGAACAAGAAAGTGGAGTAAATAGCCTAGATACATTGACAGCGCTTGGGGTTGATGCAAATGCATATACAACCAATGACCATACAGCATATTTATTTGAATGTACAGAAAATTTTTATCCTGCATTAGATGAATTAATGGATTATGTACAACATCCATACTTTACAGATGAAAATGTAGAAAAGGAAAAAGGAATAATTGGACAAGAAATAATGATGTATGACGATTATCCAGAATGGAGAGTGTATTTAAATGCATTAGAAGCAATGTATCATGAACATCCTGTAAAATTAGATATAACAGGAACAATTGAAACAATAAGTCATATAGATAAAGATATTTTATATAAATGCTATAATACATTTTATAATCCATCAAATATGGCAATGGTATTTTGCGGAGATTTTGAACCAGGAACTATGATAGAAGAAGTAAAAAGTAGACTTGTAGATAAAAAAGCAAATGGAGAAATAAAAAGAATTTATCCAGAAGAATCTACAGAAATAGTAAAAGAAAAAATTGAACAAAATATGGACGTAAGTCAGCCTTTATTTACAATAGGAATAAAAGATGAAATAGCAGATATAAAAGAAAGAGTAAAAAAACATATTGCAATAGAAATATTATTAAATATGATAATTGGAAGAAGTTCAGATTTATATAAAAAATTATATGATGATGGAGTTTTGTTTAGTGTGCCAAGTCTTGATTATGAATTTTCAAGAGGATATGCACATATATTAATTACAGGACAATCTCCTAATCCAGAAAAAGTGTATGAAATGTTTAAAAATACTGTTAAAGAAATGAAACAAAAACCAATAGATTCAAGTGTATTTCATAGAATTAAAAAAAGAATATATGGAGAATATGTAAAGGAATATAATGATACAGCAGATATTGCAAGAATGTTTCTAGCAGATTATTTTAAAGAAATAAATAGTTTTGATTATTTAGAAGAAATAGCTACTATAAATGAACAATTTGTTGAGCAAATATTAAATAAAATATTTGATGACAAAAAGATGATAATTTCTGTAATAAAAAAGGCTTAATTGTAATTAGATTACAATTGTGTAACATAGAATGAAATAGAATTATATCGTAAAATGTAATAATGTGTCGAAATACGTTAAATTTAAAAGAAAAACAGCATACGAAAAGTAAAAAAAATGAAATATTTTATTGACTGTGACATACAGAATATGTTATTTTATAAACATACAGATAAATAATTGTAAAAAAAGGAGAGTTGCTGTATGTTAAATGAAGAAATATGCAAATTAAGAGATAAATTAAATGAAAGTATTGTTACAGGAAAAGATTATAGTGTGATATATCAATTAAGTATAGAATTAGATGAACTAATAGCTAAATATTATAGAGAAAATAGAAAAGTAACAAATTAAAAAAGGGGCTGTAAAAAAAGTCCCTTTTTTATGAAAACAGTGCGAATTATTAGTTTGCCTTAAAAAAATTGAGACAAAAGTGTAGTGATAGCTGCTAATTCTGAGGGCTTTTATGTACATAAAGCATATAAAAAACGATAAAACATTGAAATACCAATATTTTATCGTTTTTGGCTGGAGGCGACACCCGGATTCGAACCGGGGATCAGAGTTTTGCAGACTCGTGCCTTACCACTTGGCTATATCGCCGGAAAATAACTTACATAAAAATGGAGCAGGTAACGGGAATCGGACCCGTAACTTAACCTTGGCAAGGTTATGTTTTACCACTAAACTATACCTGCAACTGTAAGCTTAATTATAATACCAAAATATTTATTGTTTGTCAAGTGATTAATATCAAAATCTATTAATTATAGAATATACTTTCTAAATATAAAGTATATTTAAACAAGATATATTTGTAGAAATCAATAGAAGTTTTTTTAGGAATATCATTAGAATTATAAATATTTAAAGTTAATACGGTTTTATTATTTACACATACAGTTAAATACCCAATATTAGATTTTTCAGGTAAAGGAGCTTCAAAATCTGTATTACAATATATATATATGCTAACATTATCTTGATAATTACTATTTATAGGTAAAAAATTATAAGGCAAATCTTCTAAGACTGCATCTACATTGTTAGATAGACCTTTTTTTATGTTAAAGCTGGAAGAATTACATAGTTTCCAATTAGAAAATTCATTTATTATTTTTTCTTTGATATCAATTAATTTAAAATTTTTAAAAGCATATTCAATCAAAGTGATACTATCTTTAGTCCTATCTTTTTTTGTATCAGCACCAAGAACAATACAGATTAAATCCATATTGTCTCGTTTTACAGCAGTAACAAGGCATCTATTAGCACTATTGGTAAAACCAGTCTTAACACCATAGACACCATTTAGATTTCCAAGAAGTTCATTAGTATTAGACAAAGTTTTTGATTGATTATTAATTAAAACAGTATGAGATTTAGTTCCTACTAAATTAGAAAAAGTCTTATTTTTTAAAGCATAGTCTGTAAGAAGAGCAAGTTCGTATGCAGTAGTATAATGATTATCATTATCAAGACCATGAGGTGTGACAAAATGAGTAGAGTTTAATCCTAGACTGATAGCTTTTTCATTCATTAAATTAGCAAAATTGTCAGTACTTCCACCTACAGTTTCTGCTAATGCAACAGCAGCATCATTGCCAGAACAAAGTAGTAAACCATAGAGTAAATCTTTTATAGAAATTTTATCATCCGTATGCAGCCCTAGGCGTGAACCACCTGTTCCCGCAGCATTTGACGAAATAGTAACAAAATCTTCAAGATTGGAATTTTCAATTACAATAATGGCTGTCATTATTTTTGTAGTTGAAGCCATTTTTCGTTTTTCATTTTCACATTTTCCATATAGAATAGAACCAGACAAACGGTCGTAAACTATGGCAGCCTTAGAATTTATATTAGGTTCATTTATATCTTTAGAAGAAGCAGATATAACAGAAGAAACATCTGAAAAGATTTCAAATTCTTCATCATCAGCTAATACATGGCTTGGGAATAGGATTAAAATAATAATTACAAATACTAAAATTTTATAAATTTTCACAGTTAACCTCCAAAAGAAAATCAATAAAATATATGTAAAAATATTGATTTTATTCTTAAAAAGAGATATAATAAATAATGTATGAAACTCGAAAAGAGAAAGGATGAATTAAATGAAAAATAAAAAGGTTTGTTTAGTAGTAATAGTTATAGCAATAATTGCATTTTTATTGAGTTATATAATAAGCTATGCTAATACAGGAGAAACAATATATGTTAATTTAACAAAATTAGATACTAATGGAGTAGGATATGGAATAGGAAATCCTACTACCCCTAATGAAACAGGAAAACCAGCAACTAATGCATATATATGGAATATAACTACATATGATTCAGCTAGTGCAACAAGTGCAAGTAGAGAACAAAGAAACTTATATTGTATAAAAGCTAATTATGGAGAGTCATGGAATAATAATAAAGATACAATAGTAGCATATAATTTATCATATGATTTACAAGCAGATAGACAAAACCTATTAAATAAAATTGTTGGAAATAGTAATGATGCTGATAGCGTAGTTAAGAAACTATTAACAGAAGAAGGGCATTATAGAGAATTATTATGGATATTAGATAATTCATATATAGAAGGACAAACTGACAAAAAAGAATTTTTAAATAAAATTGGATTTAAATATGATGAAGAAGAAAATGTATATTACTATGAGGCTATTGATGGATATAACTATAATAATCTAGTAACAGGGGCGGCTGAATATAATGAGGCTAATCTAATTAAAGATTCAGATATAAAAGCTGTTCAAAGAGCTGCAATATGGTATTATACAAATTATATGGAGGACACAACAAATGATGCGGTATTTAATCAAAAAACGAAAACAGATTGGTTAAATATAACATCAAATGGAACAACATACCAAGAATTATCTGATTATAATAAAACATCTATAACAGATATCGGAGCACTTAGAAATGAACAAGCAATGGTATTATATAATTATTTAATAGATGCAGCTGCAAACAATGCAAATCAATATACAGCAGAAAATAATTATACAATAAATAAAGGAACAACAATTAATACAACAGGACTAACACAAAATTCAAATGGTAAATATAGATTATCAACAACAAGAGTTGGTTCTAATTATGTTGTGGGTCCAATAAAAATAGATGGGGATAAAACAACAGCAACAGTAGCAATAGAAGTAACAAACCAAAGCAATAATAAAATTACAGGATATAAATTTACAGATAGTAAAGGAACTGAACTTAATAAACAAAATATACAAGACTTAATTGGAAATGGTGAATTTTATATATCTGTACCTAGAGATGGAATAGAAAAAATAAATGTAAAAATCAATGTAACACAAGAAACAACAAAGAAAACATTATGGCTAAATGGAACAGAAGATACAGATTCAATCAAATTAAATGCAGAACAACCAATTGTAGAAGTAACAAGAAAACAAGAAACTGTACCAACAGAATTTGAAGCAAAACCAGAGGAATTTGATTTAGCATTACGTAAGTACATAACACAAGTAAATGGTACAAACGTAGCAAATACAAGAATTCCTAATATAGATTTGTCTACATTAAAAACAGGAACAACAGCAACATATAAACATAGAAAAGACCCAGTAACAGTTAAAGATAAAGATGAAGTAACATATAATATTTCAATATACAATGAAGGGAATAAAGCAGGATATGCAACAAAAGTAGTAGACCAGTTACCAACAGGATTAATAAATTCACCAAATAATTCAACAACAGTAGTATCAAAAGATAAATCTGGAAACGAAAAAAATACTTATAAATTAGCATACAATACTGTAACAAATCAAATAACATTAACAATCGTTAACACAACAGAAAATCCAGCTAAAACATTAGATGCTTATACAGAAGGAAAATTGGATTATGAAACAATTGAGATAAAATGTAAAGTAGCACAAGAGCCAGATACAAAAAATCAAATAGTATTGACAAATGTTGCTTGGATAGATGAAGAATATAATTCAGATGACCAAGTTACAATTACAAATCAAAAAGGAGCTGACAGAGATTCAGAACCAGATACATCACCAACTGTTAATAAAGATAATATGTCAAACTATAAAGGAAATTCAAAAAACAAAGATGATTTAACAGACAGTACATATCATTATGAAGGACAACAAGATGATGATGATTTTGAAAAATTAGTAATAATGCCAGAAGAAAAAATATTTGATTTAGCATTATTTAAACATATTGCAGCAATAAGCAAAGACCAAACAATTGAAAATGGAGAATATGTTACAGACAATAAAAATAAAGACGGAACATATTTAAGAGCACCAGTAGTAACAAATATTGATAAAGAAACAGGAAAGATTACATATAAACAAGATGATAAAGAAGCATTAATAGTAGAACCAGGAGATTATGTATTATATACAATAAGAGTATATAATGAAGGCGAAGTTAATGGATATGCAAGCAAAATAAAAGATACATTACCAATAGGGCTAGAATTTGTTGTTGGTAATGAAGAATATAATGGTAAATGGAATCTTGACGGAATAGATGCTGATGGAAGACAAGTGGTATCAACAACTTGGTTTGCTAAAGGACAAGGAGCTGAATTGAATGCAGTAGAAGGAGATGCAAATTATAAAGCAAATCTTTTATATGCATTAAAGAAAGATGGTGCTATAAGCACAACAAATCCAGAAAATCCAGATTATTTAGATGCACAAGTACTATGTAGAGTAACAGAAAATGCGACATCTGATAGAGTATTAGTAAATTATGCTCAAATAGCTGATGATAGTGATGAAAATGGAAATCCAATAGATGATATAGATTCAACACCAGACAACTTCGTAAATCCCGATAGAGACTTTGAAGATGATGAAGATTTTGAAAGAATTAAAGTTAGAGCACCAGGAAAATATGATTTAGTTTTAATAAAAGAAGACAAAGATGGTGAACAATTAAATTCAACAGCGAAATTTGAAGTAACAACAAATGGTCAAACAGAAGAAAAAGAAATAACTGGTAGATTAACAATTGCTAAAGATATGCCAGTTGATGCAGACCATTTAACAGATGATGTATATGTTATAAAAGAAACAAAAGCACCAGATGAATATTGTGAATTTGATGGAACAATAACAATAACAGTTTCTAAAAAAATAAAAGATGATGGTTCAGGATATGAAAAGAGTATGAAATATACTGTAGTAGATTCAAAAGGAAATGATATAACTGGAAATAAAGATGCAAATGTATATTTAAATGATGACGGAAATATATATGTTGAAGTTAAAAACTATAAAAATCCTGACATACATAAAGGAGTAAAAGACGTTACAAACCAAGATTCTGGATATAATGCAGATGAAGTACATACTTGGGTAATAGAATCAGATATTCCAAAAAATATTGATGAATACAAATTCTATGATATAGTTGATGATATTGATTATAGATTAAAATTTGAAGGAATAGAAAATGTTTCAGTTAAAGCTGGAAATTCTAAATTAACAGAAGGAACAGACTATAAAATAACTTATACAGAAAATGAATCAGGAGTTAAAAATAAAACAAATTCAGGAACAATGACATTAACATTTATAGATACAGATAATTCTATGAATGTTTCTGATAAAATAAGAAATAATGCTGGAGAAAAAATTCAAGTAACATTTAAAACAACATTTGCTAAAGATGAGAATGGAAAATTATTAGCAGCAATGGGTGAACAAATAGAAAACCAAGCAAAACTTGAATATAAAAATTCAGCAAGTGATAATAAAGTTGTAAAAGAATCAGAAAAACCAGAAGTTCATACAGGTGGAGTAACATTATATAAATACTATGTTGCAAATGATCAAAAAGTTTCATTAGCAGGAGCTAAATTTGGAATATATGCAACAGAAGAAGATGCAAAAAATAATAAAAATGTAATTGCAACAGCAGAATCAGACGAAAAAGGTATTGTTAGATTCACAGGTCTACAATATGGTGGAGATGCGAAGTCTAATGAAAGTAATAAGACTCCAAATGGAACATATGAATATGATGCTGATAAAGCAAGTACAAAATATTGGGTAGCAGAAATTGAAGCACCAGCAGGATATAAAAAACATAGTGGTCCAATTGAAGTTGTAATAAACAAAGATAGTTACAATGAAGAAAAGATTCCATATCAAGTAGAAAATGCTAAATTAAACTTCGACTTAGCTTTAAGAAAATTTATAACAGAAGTACAAGGAAAAGAAGTAACATCAAGAGTGCCACAACCAAATATTGAAAACGGAAAGATTACATATGAACATAGTAAAGATCCATTAACAGTACATGTAGATGACACAATAATATACACATTAAGAATATTTAATGAAGGTAATATTGATGGATATGCAAGTGAAATAGAAGACGATATTCCAGATTATTTAGAATATTTACCAGATGAAGAAACAAATGTTAATTATATGTGGAAAATGTATGATAAAGATGGAAAAGAAACAACAAATCCAGAAGAAGCAGTAAAAATTAAAACTACATATTTAGCAAAAAATAATGGAACAGATAAACTAATAAAAGCATTTAATGGAACAGACTTAAATTACAAAGATGTAAAAATAGCATTTAAAGTAAAAGATCCAAACTCAAATACTACAATAATTACAAACCATGCTCAAATATCAGATGATAGTGACGAGAATGGAGATCCAATAAAAGATATTGATTCAGTACCAGGAGAATGGAATGAAGGCGAAGACGATCAAGATGTAGAAAATGTTAAAGTTGAATATTTTGATTTAGCATTGTTAAAATTCGTATCAAAAGTAATAGTTATTGAAGATGGAAAAGAAAAAGTATCTAATACAGGATATAATGGGCATGAAGATCCAGAACCAGTAGTTAAAGTAGAATTACATAAAAAGAAATTAAATCAAGTTGTAGTAAAATTTGGTTATGGAATAACAATTACTAACGAAGGTGATATTCCAGGATATGCAACAGAAATTAAAGACTATATACCAGAAGGATTAAAATTTGAAGCTTCAGATAATCCATTATGGACTGAAAAAGGAGATAATGTAATAGCAACAAGTCAATTAGAAAATACACTATTACAGCCAGGAGAAAGTGCAACAGTAGAAGTTATACTTACTTGGATTAATGGACCAGATAACTTAGCATTAAAAACTAATACAGCAGAAATTTCTCAAGATAAAAATGAATATGGTGTACCAGATAGGGATTCAACACCAGATAATAGAAAAGAAGGAGAAGATGATATAGATATAGCAAAAGTTATATTGGCAATAACAACAGGTATAGTAAAAACATACTTTACATTAGCAACAGGATTATTAGCAATAGTTTTAGTAGGAGTTGTTCTTATTAAGAAATTTATAATATAATTAAAAAGAATCGGCATTTGAAATGTCGATTCTTTTTTGAAATTAAATATTTACAACTAAAAATGCTTATGATATAATCAAACAAGAATAGTTATGAGGTGATTTTGTGAATCAAATATTAATTACGGGAGAAGAAAAAGTAAAAGTAAAAAAAGAAAAAAAGGTACTACCAGTAAATGCAATTGTATTATTTTTTGCAATATGTATAATTATATTAGGAATATGCATGATAAGTTGTAGTGTATATGCCAAAGACAAGATTAATGAAACAGTAGAAGCGAATGCTAAACCACAGGTAGAAATAAATAGAAATGATGATGATAATACTGTAGAAATCAATGTAAAACATATAAGAGGAATCTCTAAAATTTCATATAAATGGAATGATGAACAAGAAACAGTAATAGATGGAAAAAATCAAAAAGAGATATCAGAAACAATTGATTTAATAGGTGGAGAAAATACATTAACAGTTGTTATAACAGAAGAAAATGGACAATCAGTTACATATGAAAAGCAATATAAAGTAGGAAATATTCCACAGATTACATTAGAGGCAGTATCAAATGGAATAAAATTAACATCAACTAGTGAAAACAAAATAGATTATATAGTATATAGTTGGGATGATGGAGAAGAACAAAAAGTAGAAGTTGGAGATACATCATATGAAGGCGTAATAAATGCACCAAAGGGAAAACATACTTTAAATATTAAAGTTGTGGATGAAAATAAGATGGAAGCAAAGAAGGAGCAAGAGGTTGTAGGAGATACAGAGCCAACATTAACAGTAAAACCAGATTATGTAAATGGAAAAGTAGCATTTGTAATAGATGCAGAAGATGATGAGTTGATTAAAACAGTGGAAATAACACATAATGGAGGAACAAAAGAAATAATAGATGTAAATGCAACAACATATCATAATGATTTAGTAATGACTACAGGAGAAACAAATACACTAATAGTAACAGTAACAAATAATAACAATTTACAAAAAACATCAAGAGTAAAATTTGATAATAAATAGGAGAAAAATATGGTACAAGAAATATATATAATAGATGATGATGAATCTTCATTACCGATATTTAAAGAACTGTTTAAAAAAGAGCAAGAATTTAAATTTATAGGTGTGAAAACAGAACAAATAGATATTGCATTAAAAAATATACCATTTTTAATAATAATAAATGAAGATGCAATAGATAGAGATATCATAGAAATATGTAAAAAAATCAGAACAGATGAAGATAACCAAATAACACCAATAATTGTAGTATCATCAAATACAGACAGACAACATAAAGTGAATGTTTTAAGCCAATCTGTAGAATACTATATAAAGAAACCAGTAGATACAGATTACTTGTATTACACAGTTAAAAACTTAAATAGATTATTAAATATTAATAGAAAAATAAGTCCATTAACAGGATTGCCTGGAAATGTACAAATACATGCAGAATTAAAGAAAAGAATTTCAAAAGGAATAGGATTTGCTGTATTATATTTAGATTTGGACAATTTTAAAGCATACAATGATGTGTATGGTTTCTTAAAAGGAGATCAAATAATAGAATTTACAGCACAAACAATTGTAAAATGCGTACATGAGATGTTTCCAGAGGGAGCTTTTATAGGGCATATTGGAGGAGATGACTTTGTAGCAATAGTTCCTACAGAAAATGTAGATGAGATATGTCAATCTATAATTGCACATTTTGATAAAAATGTAACAAAATTTTTTACAGAAGAAGATTTAGAAAAAGGATATATAGAAGTTGCAAATAGAAAGGGAATAATAGAACAATTTGCACTTACTTCAATTTCTATAGGAGTAGTAATTGTGGAGAAAAATAGATTTAGCAATATATTAGAAATTGGTGATGTAGGGGCTCAAGTAAAACATGTAGCAAAATCAATTATGGGAAGTAGTTATGCAATAGATAGAAGACAAATCCATTAGGAGGAAGATTTTATAAATGATTACACAAATAATAGTGTTAATAATATTAATAGCTTTAAATGCATTTTTTGCAGCCAGTGAAATTGCATATATAGCATTAAATGATGCTAAGATAGAAAAAAAAGCTAAAGAGGGAAATAAAAAGGCACAACAAATACAAAAAATGTTAGAAACACCAAGCAAATTCTTGTCAACAATACAAATAGGTATAACATTGGCTGGATTTTTATCAAGTGCTTTTGCATCTGATGCATTTGCTTCTAAATTAGCACCAGTATTAAATAATGCAATTCCAATAGGAATTGGAGCTTGGCAAAATATATCAATAATAATAATAACTATAATTTTGTCATTTTTTACAATCATATTTGGAGAATTAGTTCCAAAAAGATTAGCAATGAAACATTATGAAAAAATAGCATTTGCAACAATTGGAGCCATTAAAACAATATCAGTTATAACAGCACCATTTGTAAAATTACTATCAGTAACGACTAATGCAATATCAAAAATATTTGGTGTTGGAGAAAATGAAGAGGAAATAGTTACAGAAGAAGAAATAAAAATGATGGTTGATCAGGGAAAAGAAGATGGAACAATACAAGAAGATGAAAAAGAATATATAAATAATGTTTTTGAATTCAATGATATTGTAGCATCTGAAATAATGACACATAGGACAGACATATTTGCAGTAGATATAAATACAAGTGCTGCTGAATTATTAGAAGAAATAATAAAAGATGATTGCAAACATAGTAGAATTCCGGTTTATGATGAAACAATAGATGAAATAAAAGGGATTTTATATGTAAAAGATATAATAAAAAATATTACTAAAAAAACATTTAAGATTAAAAATATAATGAAAGAAGCCTATTTTGTATCTCAAAATAAATTAATAAACGGAATATTTAAAGAATTACAAAAAAGCAAAAGACAAATGGCAATTGTGGTAGACGAATATGGTGGAACTGCAGGACTTATAACTATGGAAGATATACTAGAAGAAATAGTTGGTGATATTTATGATGAATATGACGATATTGAAGAGGAATATGAAAAAATAGATGATAAAACATATATAGTATCAGGAAAAATGCCAATATATGATGTAAATAAATTGTTAAATTCAAATATTCCAGAAGGAGATTATGATACTTTATCAGGATATTTGCAAGAGGAGTTAGGTAGAATTCCTACAGAAGAGGAGCTTCCTATTATTGAAACTGAAGAACTTACTTTTAAAATTGAAGAGTATGAGGATAAAAGAATTTTAAAGGTTAAGGTTTGTAAGAACGAAAGTGAATCATAAAAATTAAAAACTCTCATACAATTATAAAAAGATTGTATAGGGAGTTTTTTATGATAGTTTTAAATAAAAAGAAAATAAGATTAACAATATTAATTGTATTTGTATTAGTATTTGGTGTGGCAATATTAAAAGATAATAATGAGAGCATACCAACAGTATCTTTGCCTGTATCAGGAAAAACAATAGTAATAGATGCAGGACACCGGTAAACCAGATGAAGGAGCACAAAGCAGTAGAGGAACTACAGAAGCAGAAACGAATTTGAAAATAGCATTAAAATTACAAAATTTATTAGAGCAAAGTGGCTCTTCCGTAATACTTACGAGATCTGATGAAAATGCAATATATGATTTAGATGCGAAAACATTAAAAGAAAAAAAGATATCAGATATTCATAATAGAGTAAAAATAGGAAATGAAAGTTCTGCAGATATATTTGTATCAATTCATTTAAATAAAATACCACAACAACAATATGACGGATGGCAAACATTTTATAATGCAGAGAGTCAAGATGGGCAAAAGCTTGCTGTAGCAATACAAAATAACTTGAATAATGCTATTCAAAAAGAAAATAATAGAGTAGCTAAGAGCATAGAGAATATATATATAATCAAGCATGTGGAAATTCCAATTACAATTGTAGAATGTGGATTTTTGTCAAATCCAGAAGAGGAACAAAAATTATTGGAAGATGAATATCAAAATAGACTGGCTTGGGGTATATATAATGGCATAGTAGATTATTTTTATCAATAACTTTTTATAATAAAGACTTAAAATATAATTATAAACTTTTCATTACATTCCTCGGCTTAATACGAAATTTAAGAACTTCTAACTTGTTTTATGGGTCCTTTCCACTATCGTGAACTCTTACCATAAAACTACATAAGAATTTCTAAAATTTCTCCTTGCACATTCGGAATTTCATTCAAAGTTTATAATTATATTTTAAGTCTTTAACTATAACAATTTAAAATAAAATAGTATTCTATAACATAATATTACAAAATCACTGTAAGCTTACGGGTATGGTGATTTTTTGTGTAAAAAATGTGTGAAATTTGTGGAAAGAGATTGACTTTTTAGCCGTTTCATTGTATGATATTAGTTGTAAAAACTAGGATTAAAAATTCGTAAGAGATATCCTAAGGAGGAAGAATATGGGAGAAGTTATAGTTATCACATCAGGAAAAGGTGGAGTTGGAAAAACAACAACAACAGCAAATTTAGGATCAAGTTTAGCATTAGAAGGAAAAAAAGTTGCATTAATAGACACAGATATTGGATTAAGAAATTTAGATGTAGTAATGGGACTAGAAAACAGAATAGTATATGATATAGTTGATGTTGTTGAAGAAAAATGTAAATTGAGACAAGCTTTAATAAAAGATAAAAGGTTTAAAGAATTATATTTATTACCAGCTGCGCAAACAAGAGACAAAAGTGCAGTAAATGAAGAACAAATGAAAGAATTAACAACAAAATTAAAAGAAGAATTTGACTATATACTTGTAGACTGTCCTGCAGGAATTGAACAAGGATTTAAAAATGCAATAGCAGGAGCAGACAGAGCCATAGTTGTAACAACAGCAGAAATATCTGCAATAAGAGATGCTGACAGAATAATAGGACTATTAGAGGCATCAGAAATAAAAAATCCAGAATTAGTAATAAACAGAATAAGACCTAATATGGTAAGAAAAGGCGAAATGATGGATGTAAATGACATAGTTGATTTATTATCTATAGACTTAATAGGTGTTGTTCCAGATGACGAATATATAATAACACAAACAAATAAAGGTGAGCCTGTAATCCAAAACAGAAAAGCACCATCAGGAAAGGCTTATTTAGAAATTGCTAAAAGAGTACTAGGAGAAAATATAGAGGTAACAATTCCAGGAAGAGAAAAGGGATTTTTTGCAAAGTTAAAAAGACTATTCAAAAAATAAACAAAAGTTGGAGGGTAATAAATAATGTTTGAAAGCATAATGAATTTTTTTAAGAAAATGACTAAAAAAGAAGAACAAACATTAAAATCTAAAGATGCAGCAAAAGAGAGATTACATTTAGTTTTAATGCAAGACAGAGCTAATGTATCAGCAGACTTTTTAGATTTGATGAAGCAAGAAATAATTGAAGTAATAAAGAAATATATAGATATAGATGAAAGTGCAATGGATGTAAGATTAACCAATAAAGAAAATGATGATGGAAGTAATGGAGCTCCAGCACTATATGCAAATATTCCTATATTAAACATAAAAGATGAAGTAAGACAAACTGCTCAAGTAAAAGATAGTGAAGAAAAGAAAGAAAATAAAGAAGAGAAAAAAACAGATAATACAGTAAAAGAAAAAAAAGAGCAAACTAATAAAAAACAAGAAGAGAAGGAAAAAAATACAACAAAAGAAGAAAAAGAAACGAATAAAAAAGTAGAGACAACAAAAGAAGAAAAGAAACAACCCAAAGATACAAAAGCCAAAAAAGAAAAATAAAATCTTATAAAAAAGAGTGATTAAATGAATGTTAGAAATTTTAGAAAAATAGAATGGTGGATACCACTATGTGCAATTATATTATGTGGAATTGGACTGGTAGCATTATTTTCAGCATCATATGACTCTGGTTTAGATGAATTTAAAAAACAAGCTATGTGGATGGGGATAAGTATTGGAATAATGGTTGTAGTCATGTTAATAGACTATAAAGTTCTAATAAAATTATCTCCTATATTATATGGTATAGCAATATTTTCAGTAATTGCAGTATTATTTACAAAGCCTATAAGTGGAGCAAGAAGCTGGTTTGTAATAGGAAATGATTTATTATCTTTTCAGCCAGCAGAAATTGCAAAAGTATTTGTGATATTGTTTTTAGCATATGTAATTTCTACAATCCAAAAAAATGGTAGAGATGAAATAAATAGGATTCCTAAACTAGCAATAATATTACTAACAATAGCAGTACCAGTATTATTGATTATAATAGAGCCAGACTATGGAACAGCGACAGCATATATAGTAGCATTTTTATTGATGATATTTGTTGCTGGTATAGATAAAAAATATATAATATCAGCAATAGCAGTAGTAATAATAGCAGTACCATTAATTTATAATTTTATATTACCACAACATGCTAAATCAAGAATAGATACATTTTTACATCCAGAATCAGATCCCAAAGGGGCAGGATATAATATTTTACAATCAAAACTTGCAATAGGTGCCGGAGAAGTTACAGGAATGGGAGTATTAAAAGGTAATCAAACGCAATTAGGATATTTATATCCTAAAACAACAGACTTTATATTTTCTGTAATAGGAGAAGAAATGGGGTTTGTCGTAGCATGTTCAGTTATTTTATTGAATGTAGTCATTATTACAAAATCAATACAAGTAGCCAAAGGAATTAAAGATGATGCAGGATCATATGTAGCAGCAGGAATAGCAGGAATATTTTTATTTCATACCTTAGAAAATATAGGTATGACAATGGGCTTATTACCAATTACAGGTGTACCACTGTTATTTGTAAGCTATGGACGGAAGCTCAATGATAACAAGTTTCTTATGTTTAGGAATATTACTAAATATAAGTAGTCAAAGAAAAAATGGAATGTTTAATAAATAGGAGTAATAATATGTACTTAAAAAAACTAAGAATAGGAAATATAGAACTAGATAATAATTTAATATTAGCTCCAATGGCAGGTGTAACAGACCTGCCTTTTAGACGTATTGTAGAAAAATTTAATCCAGGTTTAGTATGTACAGAAATGGTAAGTTCAAAGGCATTATTTTATGGTGATGAAAAGACAAAAAGTTTATTAAATACTGATGGAGAAAAAGAACCAATAAGTATGCAAATATTTGGAAGTGATCCAGAGACAATGGGATATGCAGCTAAATATGTAAGTGGATTAGCAGATATTGTAGATATTAATATGGGGTGTCCTGCTCCTAAAGTTGTAAAAAATGGAGATGGGAGTAAATTATTATTAGATTTAGAAAAAGCAGAAGAAATAATAAAGTCTGTAGTTGCAAATTCTGAAGTTCCGGTTACATTAAAATTTAGAAAAGGCTGGGATAATAATCATATAGTTGCTTGCGACATTGCTAAAATAGCAGAAGAAAATGGCATTTCAGCAATTACAATACATGGAAGAACTCGTGATGAGTTTTATACTGGTCATGCTGATTGGGATATAATAAAAAAGGTAAAAGAAGCTGTTAACATTCCTGTTATAGGGAATGGAGATGTTATTGATGAAGAATCAGCTAAAGCTATGTTCGAATATACTGGTGTTGACGGAATTGCAATAGGTAGAGAATCAATGGGAAATCCTTGGATTTTTAAACAAATTCAACATTATTTAGAAACTGGAGAAAAATTACCTAAGCCATCTAACAAAGAAAAATATGAAATTTTAAAAGAGCATATCGAACTTGATATAAAGTATAAGGGTGAAGGTGTTGCTCTTAATGAAATGAGAAAACATATTAGTTGGTATACTAAAAATATGCCAGATTCAAGTTCATTTAGAAATGAAATAAATCATATAACGACTAAAGAGGAATTATTACAAAGAATAGAAAATTACTTTACAAATATAAAAAATGAAATATAGACTTTGCATTACATGACTCGGCTTATTACGAAACTTAAGAACTTCTAATTTGTTTTATGGCGCCCTTCCACTATCGTGAACTCTTTCCATAAAACTACATAGAAGTTCTATTGTTTCTTTATGCACATTCGTCATTCCATTTAAAGTTTATATTTTATTTTTTATGTTAGATATAGTTATATTTTTTTTCTAGAGTAATACATATACTTTAGGAGGTTTATGTATGAAAAAGAAATATTGGATTATATTATTAATAATAGTAATTGGGATTAGTGGAATATTTTTTTATAAAAATAGGGTTAAAAATTCAAAAATAGGAAATAATAAAACTAGTCAAGAAATCGTAGACTATATTTTAAATATTAGTTCATATGAGGTAAATGTAACAGTCAATGTGACTAGTAATAAAAACAGTAATAAATATGTATTAAAGCAAACATATCAAAATCCTAATAAAAGTACACAAGAAGTAATAGAACCAAGTAATATAGCAGGAGTCAAAATAGAAAATGATGGAACAAGCACAAAGATTGAAAATAGCCAACTAGATTTAAGTACAATCTTAGATAATTATAATTATTTAGGAGATAATTGCTTGGATTTATACAGTTTTATAGAAGACTATAAAAAAGAAGAAAAATCACAATTTGAAGAAACTGATACAGAAATAGTAATGAAAACGAATAATAAAACATTACATATAGATAAAAAAACACATAATCCAACACAAATGGAAATAAAGGACAATAAACAAAAAACGACAATTTACATATTATATAATGAGGTAAAGGTAAATAGTACAAAGTAATACTAGAAGCTTTTACAAATTATATAGATGGAGAATACTATTGACTTTACTTCAAACTAAGTTTAAAAATACGAAAAAATAGACTTAAAATTGTAGGTTTTGGGAGTGAAGAAAATGGTAGTAAAAAGAGGAGATATGTTTTATGCAGACTTAAGTCCAGTGGTGGGCTCAGAACAAGGAGGAATAAGGCCAGTATTAATTATACAAAATGATTTAGGAAATAAATATAGTCCAACTGTTATTGCAGCAGCCATAACATCCCAAACAAATAAAACAAAATTACCAACACATATAGAACTTGGCGAAAATACAAGTGGACTTAAGAGTAATTCAGTAGTGCTTGCTGAACAAATAAGAACAATAGATAAAAGTAGACTAAAAGAAAAAATAGGTCATATAGAAGATAGTGAAATAATTAATCAATTAAATAATGCTCTTGGTGTGAGTTTCGGACTAGATAATGGAATATAGAAAATATAACCGTGTAAATTTTTTTGAAAAATAATATTTACATGGTTATATTTTTTGAGATATAATAAAAAAGAACAAAAAAGTACCAGTCTTGTGAGCAAAACAGAACCGGTCCCAAATGCGCAAAATGTACAAAGGAGAAGCGAGAAAAATGATAAATTTATTTTTAATTAAAAACAAATTAAAAAACAAACAAAACACTCAAAATAACAGTAATGAAATTTTAGAAAAATATAAGAAAATAGCACAAAAGAACAAAGATGATATATTAAATGAATTTGCAACTAATACTGAAAAAGGTTTAAATGATAAAATAGTAGAGCAGAGATTAGATGAGAATGGAGATAATATAGTAGTAAAAGAAGAAAAACATTCTTGGTTTTACTTTTTTGTTAATTCATTTAAGGATAAATTTATTTTGATTTTAGTGATTCTTGCGATTATTAATCAACTAATATCAAATGATAAAATTGGAACTATTATCATTTTTGCTATTGGATTTGTAAGTGCAATGATTAGATTTGCTCAAGATTATTCAACATACAAATTCAATCAAACTTTAAAAAGTCAATTGTTCTCAAATGCAACAGTTGTAAGGAATGGCAAGGAGAAAAATATCAAAACAGAAAAGGTAGTAAAAGGTGATATTATTCATTTAAATGCAGGTTCGATTATTCCAGCAGATGTGATGATAATAGAAAATAAAGATTTGTTTTTAAATCAATCTGTTTTTACTGGTGAGAGTGTGCCGGTAGAAAAAACAAATACATATTCAGATACAAATGAAATATTTTCTTTATCAAATGTGTGCTTAATGGGGACAAGTGTAATAAGTGGGAATGCAACAGCTGTTGTAATAAATACAGGTTTTTCTACATATTTGGGAAGTATGGGAAAACAGATAGACAGCAAAAAGGAAATAACTAATTTTGAAAAAGGTATGAATAATATAACAAAGTTGCTAATAAGATACATGGTTGTAGTATCAATTGCAGTATTTGTTATTTATGCGTTTATACGTAAAGACATATTAGAAGCGATTTTGTTTGCTTTGTCAGTAGCGGTAGGAATTACGCCAACAATGTTGCCTATGATTGTCAATGTAAATTTAACTAAAGGTACGAAGACATTAGCAAAAAAGAAGACATTAGTAAAAAATATTCAGTCAATTCAAAATTTAGGGGCAATAGATATTTTATGTACAGACAAAACAGGTACATTAACATTAGATAAAATAATTTTACAAAAATATATTAATGTTGAAGGAAATGAGGATTTATCAATATTAGAATATGCGTTTTTAAATAGCTATTATAGTACAGGAATGAAGAATTTGGTTGATAGAGCAATAATTACATATGGAAATCAGCATAATATCAAAGATAGAATACTAGACTACAAAAAAGTGGATGAGATACCATTTGACTATACAAGAAAAAAGATGAGTGTTGTTGTAGAACATGATGGACATTATAGAACTATTACTAAAGGAGCGTTAGAGGAAGTTTTAAAAGGATGTACAACTGCTAAAATAAATAATGAGCATAAACCATTAACAGAGGAATTAATAGAAAATATAAACTCAAATGCGCAAAGGCTTGCGAAACAGGGAATGCAGGTAATAGCATTAGCATCAAAGCGTGAGTATTCAGACGAAAACAAAATGACATTTATAGGGTTTGTGGCATTTTTAGACCCACCAAAAAAAGAAGTAAAAGGTACAATCAAAAAATTAAAAGAATATGGAGTTACAACAAAAATCCTAACAGGTGATAATCAATATGCAACAGAAAATATATGCAGATTAGTTGGTATTCCAAATGAAAAAGTTTTGATAGGGGCAGATATAGACAAAATGTCAGATGATGAATTATCAAAAGAAGTGGAAAAAGTTAATGTATTTGCAAGAATGAATCCATTGCAAAAAGAAAGAATAATAAAGATACTAAAGAAAAATGGACATGTAGTAGGATATATGGGGGATGGAGTAAATGATGCACCATCACTACATAATGCTGATGTTGGAATATGTGTAAATACTGCAACAGATATAGCAAAAGAAGCGAGTGACATCATATTATTAGAAAAAAGCTTAAAGGTTATACTAAATGGAGTATTAGAAGGAAGAAAAGTTTATGGTAATATTATAAAATATATGAAAATGGCATTAAGTTCAGATTTTGGAGATGTATTTAGTATATTTATAGCAAGTATATTTTTACCATTTTTGCCATTGTTACCAATACAAATGCTTATACAAGATTTCTTATATGATTTTTCACAAATAGCAATTCCATATGATAATGTGGACAAAGAGTTCTTGTTAAAACCTAAAAAATGGGATACAAAAGGATTAGGAACATTTATGAATGTAATGGGACCTGTAAGTTCAATAATAGATGTATTAGCATTTTTAGCATTTTGGTTTATATTGGGATACAATGGAGAAGCATATGAAACTTATTTCCAAACAGCATGGTTTGTTGAATGCTTAATCAGTGAAACATTAATAATTCACTTTGTACGTACATCAAAAATACCATTTGTACAATCAAAGCCAAGTCCAATGTTGTTTGGACTTACAATGGTAACTATAGTTGGGACAATATTAGCACCAATATTATTACATAATGTTTCAGCATTCCATTTTGAAATATTACCATTAAAATATTATGGAATAATTGCTGGATTAACTGCTTTATATGTAGTTTTAGTTCAGGTAGTTAAAAAAATTTATATTAAGAAAGTTGGAGAGTGGTTATAAAAATGCGCAAAAAAGTACCATTCTTGTGCACAAAACAGAACCGGTCCCAAATGCGCAGTGAGCAAAACAGAACCGGTCCCAAATGCGCACTTATTTATTATTCAAATATGGTAAGACTTCACTAAGAATTTTACCACCAACAGGAGCTGCAACGCCACCACCTTGGTGGCCACCTTCTCCTGTTGGATTATATAATGTTATTAGTAATACAATACTAGGATTATCTGTTTCGGCAACACCACAGAATGATGTGACATATTTTCCGGTGTTGACACCATCTTCTGATGTACCAGTTTTTCCTCCAACTTCATATCCTTCAACTTTGGCATTTTTTCCTGTTCCTTCAGAGACTACGCTATTCATCATACTAAGGACTTTTTCTGCATTTTCTTTAGAGATAATTTGTTCTCCGGTTTCAACTGGCATTTCTGTAATTTCTCCAGTTACGCTATTTTGAATACTTTTTACAATACGTGGTTTTATATAAATACCTTTATTGGCGATAGAAGATACAGCTGTTATCATTTGAAGTGGCGTTATTTCAAATCTTTGACCAAAACTTATTGTGGCAAGTTCAACAGGACCTGCTTTTTCTTCTTTTACAAAGATGCTGTTAGCTTCTCCAGGAAGGCGAATTCCTGTCTTTGAGAATAATCCGAATTTTCTCAAATATTCATAATATTTAGTAACTCCAATTTTTTGACCTAATCCAATAAATACAGGATTACAAGAATTCATAAGTGCTAAACGTAAACTTTCTGGTCCGTGTGGACGATAATATCTCCAACATTTAATTCTTGTTCCGGCAACTTCAATTGCTCCAGTACAACAGAATTGACCTTGTTGATCTATATTTGTAACTAAGCCTTCTTCCAATGCTGCAGAAGCGGTTACAGTTTTAAAAACAGAACCAGGTTCATATGTATCAGAGATTGCTTTGTTTCTCCACATTCCCTGTAAAGCAGTTGTTTTTTCTGTTGCGTCAAGAGATGCCCAATTAGCTTTTAATTCATCAGTGTAGGGCTCATAAGGTGTATTTAAGTTATAGCTAGGGTAATTTGCCATTGCTAAAATATCACCATTTCTAGGGTCCATTGCAATAATACTTCCACCATCTGTACAAATATTGTCAATACATGCTTCTTCTAAATATTTTTCTACTATAGATTGAATTGTCATATCAATTGTTAAAAATAAATTATTACCATTAGTTGCAGAAACATAATCTTCATCTCCAAGACTGACTCCAGCAGCATTTGTTTGACGATTAATTCTTCCATTTTTTCCTTTTAATTCATCATCATATTTTGCTTCAACACCATCTAGTCCTTGATTATCACTACCACAGAAACCAATTACTTGAGCCGCTAAATCTCCATAAGGATAATATCTTTTTGAATCTTCGTCAATATTTATTCCAGTTGTAATACCATTTGTTTCCATCCAATTTCTTAATTCATCAGCTTTAGATTTATCAACTTTTTTGACAATACTTTCAATCGAACTTCTTTTATGGATTTTTTTTGAGACTTTTTCGTAATCTAATTCAAAAATATCACTTAATGCTTTAGCAATTTTGTCTTTATTTTCGACGGATATATTAGTTGGATTTATACTTACAGATTCAACACTGGAACTTTCTGCTAGAATATATTTTCCAGTTGAATCATAAAGAGTACCTCTTTTGGCAGTTATACTTCTACTTTGTGCTTGTTGGTCTAATGCCTTTTCACTTAGTTCTGCTCCCCATACAAATTGAATATAGGCTAATCGAACAGTGAAAAAAATAAAAATTATAAATACTATAAATAATGCATTTTTCATTTTCTTTTTGTTGCTTAATGTAGTTGAAATAAGATTTTGCATTTAATCACCTCATAACAATTTTATGAAAAAATGAACGGAATAGAACCGGTCCTAACGATATAAAAAATCAACCGATAAGAACCGGTCCCTAATGTATAGACAAATTATTATAATTATGATAAAATTCCAGCTAGTCGAATATAAATATATTTGACACAAAAATTAATACCTATAGAGGTGATATAAAATGATAAAATTTACAAAAATGCATGGGCTAGGGAATGATTATGTCTATATTGATGCCATAAATCAAAATATAGAAAATAGGTCAGAACTAGCTCAATTTGTCAGCAACAGAAACTTTGGTGTTGGTTCTGATGGACTAATTTTAATAGAAAGGAGTGAAGTTGCAGACTTTAAAATGACAATGTTTAATGCTGATGGCTCACAAGCAGAGATGTGTGGAAATGGAATAAGGTGTGTAGCAAAATTTGTATATGATAAAGGGATGACAAATAAAACTACATTAAATATTGAAACATTAGCTGGAATTAAGATATTAGAATTAAATGTAAAAAACGAAAAAGTACAAACAGTTAAAGTTGATATGGGGGAGCCGATTTTAGAATCAGATAAAATCCCTGTATTATCAACAGAGAATCCAGTAAAGAATTTAATCCTAACAGCTAAAGATAAAGAATTTAAATTTACATGTGTATCAATGGGAAATCCACATGCAATAACAAGTGTGGAAGATATGAGTGAATTTGATGTAAAAAAATATGGAGAAGAATTAGAAATAAATAAGGCATTTCCAAGAAGAACAAATGTAGAATTTGTTCAAATAATAGATAGAGGCACAATAAGAATGAGAGTATGGGAAAGAGGTGCAGGAGAAACGCTTGCATGTGGTACAGGAGCATGTGCAGTAGCAGTTGCTTGCAATCTAAATGGATTAACAGATAGAAAAGTAACAATTAAATTGTTAGGCGGAGACTTAGAGATAGAATGGAATAAAGAAAATAATCATGTATATATGACTGGTTCTGCAACAACAGTGTTTGAAGGAATAATTACTATTTAGTATCATATATATGTAAAAAATAGGAGGTTAATTATGATAAAATTAGGAGTTATATATGGAGGCATTTCAACAGAACATGATGTATCAAAAATGTCTGCAAAATCAGTAATAGAAAATTTATATAAATAAATATGGAAAATGGTATGAAGTAAAAAATGGGGAAGAAGAAGAGATTTATAATTTATTATGGACGCTAAAAGAATTAGATGTTGTTTTTCCAGTATTACATGGACTTGGAGGAGAAGATGGAACAATCCAAGGAATGTTAGAAATGATGCAAGTTCCTTATGTTGGGTGTGGAGTATTAGCATCTAGTGTTGGTATGGATAAAGCATATACAAAAATAGTTTTTAATAAAGCTGGAATTCCACAAGCACCGTATGTTTATGTGAAAAAGAAAGATAATGAATATGTAATAGTCGATGAGAAGTTTGATGAAGAAGAATTTGAATTAGAAAAGATAATAGAAAAACTTAAATTTCCTATGTTTGTAAAACCATCAAATTCTGGATCTTCAGTAGGTGTAAAAAAAGCTACTAATAAAGAGGAATTAAAAATAGCAATAGAAAATGCAGGGCAATATGACAAGAAAATCTTAGTTGAACAAGGTATTGATGCAAAAGAAGTTGAATGTGCAATATTAGATGGAAAAGAGCTTCAAGCTTCAACTGTTGGAGAGATTATGTCAGCAGAAGATTATTATAGTTTTGATGCAAAATATAATATACCTGAATCTAAAACGGTAATACCTGCTGAAATTACAGAAGAGCAAATTGAGGACGTTAGAAAACTAGCTTTAAAAGCTTTTAAAGCAATTGATGGAAAGGGATTGGCTAGAGTTGATTTCTTTGTTGAAAAAAAGACAAACAAAATATATATTAATGAAATAAATACAATGCCAGGATTTACTAAAATAAGTATGTATCCAAAATTATTTGATGCAGTTGGAATTAAATATTCTGAATTATTAGATAAATTGATAGAGAATGTATTAGATAATAGAAAATAAAAACACAAAGAGATGCCAGTGATTTTAATTAAGGCATCTCTTTAAAATTATTTAGGCATAATTTCATATTTTACTTTAAAATAGTTAAATTTATCAAGTTCATTAGAAGATAAACAATCAAGATAAATATCAAGCTGATCTAAAGTATTACAAGCAGTAATAACAGCTGGATTAAGTGAACTATTAAATATAACTTCTGTTGCTAAACTTAAACTATCAAAGACAGAAGCTTTTTCTTTTTTTCTCATCAAATTATAAGCTTCTTTAAATCTTGATTTTGAAGAATTTTTATATTTATCAATTGGAAATGTATATTCTCCATCTATAACATCTTGAATAGTTGAGTATTTTTTATTTTTCTCAAGAATTTTTTCTATATCATTTATTTTATAAGGTAATACAACTTTGCTTTGAGTTTCAGAAATTAAAAGTGTGTCACTATCTTTTGGACCTTCATCAACAATTTTTTCAGTTTCTGTTTTGCTAGCAGATTCTGGAGAAAGAGATACTTCTAATTCAGAAATATTAACACCTAAATTAGTTAATACAATTTTTAAATCTTGTAAAATATTTTTTAAATCTTCTATATTATTTTCTTTATTATCATTTTTTACATCTTTTATTTCTGTTTCTAATTGTTCTACTTTTTCAACTTTTTTGGAATTTTCTTTTTTTGCTGTAGTTTTTGCCATTAATATTCCTCCTTTTTTTATAGGCTTTATATATGATAATATTTTATTGTGAAAATTTCAAGTCTTTTTTGTGATATTTCTAAAATTCTATTGTATAACAGAAAAAGTACTATTATACGTAACAGTCAATTTTACAATAGAGAATATTTTAATTAAATGCTAGACAAAAGTAAAGGGATATGATTAAATATAGATAGGAAAACGAAAAGGAGGATAAGAAAAATGAGAAGAAAAACAAAAGGAATCGGCGGAGTATTATTAGTTGCCGTGTTATTGGTAGCAATAGGGTATGCAGCGATAGCAAAGATTGGATTAAATATAGATGGAACAGCAAAATCAAAGGCGGACCAATCAAACTTTGTAGTAGAAATGATAGGGACACCAACGACAAGTGGAGATGGAACAATAGTTGCAACAATAAATGAAAGTAAAAGAACAGAAGGAACAATGAATGTATCAGGACTAACAGCAAAAGGAGAAACAGCTATAGCAGTATATACAGTAAAAAATAAGAGCCAAGACTTATCGGCGGATTTAACAGTAAATGCAACGAGTTCAAATGAAGAGTATTTTGAAGTAATATCTAATCTTGATAAAACGACATTAAAAGCCGAAGAAGAAACAACATTGACAGTTACAGTAAAATTGTTAAAAACACCAATAGATGAAACAAAAGAAGATTTGTCAACAAATATTGGGGTTAGTATAAATGCAGAGCCAAAACAACCAGGGGAAGAAAATGGAGGAAGTTCTGGAGAAACAACAGAAAGTACAAGTGCAGTTACAGGAACATTAAAATTAGAAGGGAAACAAATTTCATTAGATGCTAATTCTTGGGAGGATGAGATTGTGCTAAATGATGAAAATGTAGAGTATATAAGAACTCCATGGGATGCATATGATGATGAAGAATATGGATATGATGCAGGAATGAATAGCATACCAAAAGAATTTATACCTGTTTCTACTACTGCTCAAGAAAATGAAGGAATTGGATTAACTGGACTTAAGATGTATAGAGGAGAATACGGAACACGGAAGACAGTCATTAAAAAATATAAAAAGTATTAAGGAAACTAAGGCGAATTCAGGATACTTTGCGATGGATTTTTTTGTAGGGAATGCAGCATTGGAAGATAATAAAAAACAAGCATTAAGGTTAAACAAAAATTCATCAATTATTTTAAATTCTGATGGAGAAGATGGAATTCAAAATATGGTAAGAGTTGCCTTTGCAGTTTTTGATGATGATGGAAGAAACGATTTTTTGGCAGATCCACATACAATTTTATCATCTACGACAGGAACTAATCGTAAAATACAAGATGTAGCAATTTGGGAACCAAATGCTAGCGGTGATAAAGTCGAAAGTGATGGTAAAATAATCAAATATGCTGCACATAATGATTATATAATCTGGAATAGTAATGTGACATTTTCAAAGTATGATAAAACTAAGTATAATTTACCATCAGCAAATGAAAAAATCCTAGAAGGACAGGTAGTACCAACATACGCATTAACAGCAGAATCTGAAAAAGCTGGAACACTTGAAGATATGTATAACTGGGGAGATACGCCAGCTCAGGGATTGATTAAGCAAAATACAGTACAGACACCAAACACAGGAATAGAAAATGATTTTATAGAATTAAAAAGTGTGAAAGATTTGAATAAGAATGTTACTATAACTTCAAACAAAACTGTAAGAATAAGAATGTATATATGGCTAGAAAGCCAAGATATTGATGGTCTAAAGTGTAGAAAATTTTCTGATGGAATGAACATAAATATAGAATTAAGTAGAGCAGACTAATATAGAAAATAAAAGCCAATTACAAGAAAAATGTAGTTGGTTTTTTGTTTCTTACTATCAAAAGAGATAATCATTTTGGTGGAATTTTTCTAAAATATAGAATAATTAAAAAAAATGTGATAAAATACGACAAGGTAAAAGAGAGAGGAAGGATAGCAAAAATGGCAGAAACACAAGAACCAAAAAAAAGCAGAAAAATAGGGGATGTATTTAGTGATTACAAAACAAACAGCAACATAGCAGATGCAGTAATAACAAAAATGAACTTAATAAAAAAAATAAATACATTAGAATTAGGGATGAGTTCAGATGAATACATAGAAATAAAAGAAATTTGGTACTTAGAAAAATTCCTAAGAGAAAGATTTCAATTTGGTCAAGTACATATGCTAATAACATATCCAGAAGGAATCTATATAAAAAGAGTAGATGATGAATGGGAAAACTTAATATGTTATATGGCACATAAATATCCACTAATGAGACCATTGTTGCTATTGAAAAGTAAAGTAGAATTAACAGAAAAAAATGTAAATGTATATATGAAAATAAAAGGTGCAGATTTTTTAAAAGCAAGAAAATTAGATAAAGAATTAGAAAGTGTAATATATAATTTATTTGGAAAAAAATATATTGTAAATATAGAAGAAAAAATTACAGAGCAAGAGATAAAAGCATTTCAAGAAAAAACAAAAGAAATTGAGGAACAAGCAGTACATGAAGCAATGAGAGGAATGGCAATAAGAACACATCAAGAAGAGCAATATAATAATGGGGCAGAAATGCAAGGAGGACCTCAAATGCCTCCAATGATAGAAAATATGCCAGGTGGAGAGATGCCACCAATTCCAGAAGGTCCATATAATGATGCTGATTATGCTATGCCACCAGTAGATGAAAATGGATATGTACCAGAGATGGAACTTCCACAAGCTGAAAACATTATATTTGGAAAAGCATCAAGAGCAAAAGAAAAGAAATTAAAAATAAAAGAAATCGATGCAAATTCAGGAAGAATAACATTAGAAGGTAGAATTGTAAATAGTGAATGTAGAGAAACAAAAACAGGAAAAGGAATGTTAATATTCGAAATTTATGATGGAACAGGAGTTATTACTTGTAAATCATTTGCAGAAGATGGGGCAAAAGGAAATGAGATACT
This sequence comes from uncultured Clostridia bacterium, assembly GCA_934149155.1. Lineage (GTDB taxonomy): Bacteria > Bacillota > Clostridia > TANB77 > CAG-508 > CAG-269. The sequence goes on from CAKPDZ010000007.1 coordinate 28,910, forward strand.
AGAAAAAATGAAATCAGCTAAAGCTATAAAAACAACAGGAAAAGCAGGGCTAGATGCATATGCTGGAGATATTACTGTAATGGCAAATATTATAGCAGAAATAAGTGACGAAGGATTACCTCCAATTCCAGAAGAAGATGACAGTTCTCCATTAATTTTAGGTTCAGCACCAATAATAAAAGATCCATTAGTAAAAATTGCAGATTTAAATCCTGAATCAGGAAGTGTTTGCATAGATGGCGAAATTCAAGCAATGGAAGATAAGGAAACAAAATCAGGAAAGGTCATTTTAAGTATAGATATATATGATGGAACAAGTACAATGACATGTAAAGCATTTTTACCAGGAAATAATGCTAAAAAAATTATAAAACGTTTAAAATCAGCACCAGCGATTAAATTAGCAGGAAAAGCTCAAATGGATGCATTTTCAAATGAGTTAACAGTAATGGCAAATACAATTATAGTATCAGAACCTAAACCAAAAACAGTCAGAATGGATAATGCAGAAGTTAAGAGGGTAGAGTTACACATGCACACCAAAATGAGTGCAATGGATGCAATGACATCTGCAACAGATTTGATAAAAAGAGCTATGAAATGGGGAATGAAGTCAATAGCGATTACAGACCACGGAGTTGTACAAGCATTCCCAGAAGCATATCACTTACTTGGAAGAGATAATCAAGATATGAAAGTTATTTATGGTGTAGAGGCATATTTAGCACCAGATAAAGAAAATTCAGTAACAAATGCCAAAGGTCAGCCATTAGATACAACATATTGTGTATTAGACTTAGAAACAACAGGTTTTTCTGCAGTTACAGAAAAAATAACAGAAGTAGGGATAATGAAGGTTAAAAATGGAGAAGTAATAGACGAATTTAGTTGTTTTGTAAATCCAGAAAAGCCAATACCACAAAGAGTTGTAGAGGTTACAAATATTACGGATGATATGGTAAAAGATGCAGAAACAATAGATAAGGTATTTCCTAAAATATTAGAATTTTTAGGGGATTCAATAATTGTTGCACATAATGCCAAATTTGATGTTGGATTTTTAAAACAAAATGCAAAAGTTCTTGGGTATGAATTTGATTATACAGTTCTTGATACCTTAACACTTGCTAAAGATATATTTCCTAATATGAAAAAATACAAATTAGGCAAAATTGCAGATGAATTAGGAATAAAAGTAGAAGTAGCACATAGAGCATTAGATGATGTTGATACAACAGTAAAAGTATTTAATGTAATGCTAGATAAATTGCGAGATAGAGGTGTTACAAAAGTTGAAGAAATTGATACAATTGGAAGAGATGAAAATGCTAAAAAAGAAGAATACAAAAAATTAAATACATATCATGCAATAATTTTAGCAAAAAATTATATTGGATTAAGAAATCTTTACAAATTAGTATCATTATCACATTTACACTATTTTTACAAAAGACCACGTATCTTAAAAAGTTTGTACAAAAAATATTCAGAAGGTTTAATATTAGGTAGTGCGTGTGAAGCGGGAGAATTATATCAAGCAATTGAGCTTGGAAAATCTGACGAAGAAATAGAAAATATAGCAAGGGATTATGATTACCTAGAAATTCAACCAATAGGAAATAATGATTTCTTAGTAAGAAATGGAGTAGTTCCAGATAGAGAATATCTAAAAGATATAAATAGAAAAATTGTAGCATTAGGAGAAAAACTAAATAAGCTAGTTGTTGCAACATGTGATGTTCATTTTATGGACCCACAAGATGAAGTATATAGACGTATATTAGAAGCAGGTCAAGGATATAAAGATGCTGATGAACAAGCACCATTATATTTAAGAACAACTGAAGAAATGCTTAAAGAATTCGAATATTTAGGAGAAGAAAAAGCATATGAAGTAGTTGTAACAAATACAAATAAAGTTTCAGATATGTGTGACAGAATAGATCCAATATCACCTGAAAAATGTCCACCACATATCCCGGGATGTGAAGAAGATATCAAAAATATTGCATATAAAAAAGCGCATGAATTATATGGAGATCCATTACCAGAAATAGTTCAAACTAGATTAGATAAAGAATTAAATTCAATAATAAGTAATGGATATTCGGTAATGTATATTATAGCTCAAAAATTAGTATGGAAGTCAAATGAAGATGGCTATATTGTAGGGTCAAGAGGTTCAGTAGGTTCATCACTTGTAGCATTTATGACAGGTATAACGGAAGTAAATTCATTAAAACCACACTATAGATGTCCGAACTGTAAATATTCAGAATTTGAAGATTACGGAGTAGGAAATGGATTTGATTTGCCAGATAAAGACTGTCCTAAGTGTGGGGCCAAAATGGCAAAAGACGGAATGGACATACCATTTGAAACATTCTTAGGATTTAATGGAGATAAAGAGCCAGATATAGACTTGAACTTCTCTGGAGAGTATCAAGCAAAAGCACACAAATATACAGAAGTAATATTTGGAAAAGGAACATGCTTTAAAGCAGGAACAGTAGGTACAGTTGCAGAAAAGACTGCATTTGGTTATGTTAAAAAATATTTTGAAGAAAGAAATATACCAGTAAATAAAGCAGAGATTGCAAGACTATCAATGGGATGTACAGGAATAAAAAGAACAACAGGACAGCATCCAGGAGGAATTATAGTAGTACCAAAAGGAAGAGAAATATATGAATTTACGCCAGTACAACATCCAGCAGATGACCCAAATTCAGATATTATAACAACACACTTTGACTATCACTCAATAGATGGAAACTTATTAAAACTAGATATACTAGGACACGACGATCCGACGGTAATTCGTATGTTGCAAGATATTACAGGAATAGCACCAACAGAAATACCGTTAGATGATAAAGAAACAATGTCAATATTCAATTCAACAGAAGCACTAGGAGTAACACCTGAGCAAATTCATTCAGAAGTAGGCACATTTGGAATACCTGAATATGGAACAAAATTTGCAAGAGGCATGCTTATGGATACACATCCAACAACATTTGACGAGTTAATACGTTTATCAGGATTATCACATGGTACAGATGTATGGCTAGGAAATGCGCAAACATTAATAGAACAAGGAGTAGTAACACTGCAACAAGCAATTTGTTGTAGAGACGACATAATGATATATCTAATTCAAAAAGGATTGCCACCAGATAAAGCATTCAAAATAATGGAATCAGTACGTAAAGGAAAAGTAGCAAAAGGCAAAGAGCCAAAATGGAAAGATGAATATATTCCATTGATGAAAGAACATGATGTACCAGATTGGTATATAAAATCATGTGAAAAAATTAAATACATGTTCCCAAAGGCCCATGCAGCAGCATATGTAACAAATGCCTTCAGAATAGCATGGTTCAAAGTACATATTCCACTAGCATATTATGCTGCATATTTTACAATAAGAGCAAAATCATTTGATGCAGAAGTAATGATAAATGGAAAAGAAAAAGCAAAAAACAAGATGAAAGAAATAGATATGATGGGAAATAATGCAACACCAAAAGATAAAGATATGTATGATGATTTAGAAATAGTAATAGAAATGTATGAAAGAGGACTAAGATTTTTACCAATCGACCTATACAAATCACATGCAACAAAATTTCAAGTAGAAGGGGACAGTCTACGACCACCATTAAACAGTATAGCAGGACTAGGAAATGTTGCAGCAGAAAGTATTATGAGAGCACGTGCAGATGAAAAATTCATGTCAATAGATGATATGAAAATTCGTGCAAAAATTGGAGATTCAGT
>CAKPDZ010000008.1 GCA_934149155.1 uncultured Clostridia bacterium
CAAGCAAATAAAAAGACAGATTTAGTAAATGAAAATGGCAATAATATTAAAGAAATAGTATCTAATTTAAAGCCTAACCTAGTAAACAAAAAGAATTATACTATTTCACAAGAACAAGTAACAACTATAAAAGATTATATTTCAGATGTAGAGGATACTACAAAATCAATGAAAAAAGTAAATGATTTAGATGTAATTATAAAGGAATACGAAAAAGATTTAAAAGAACACAATAACGAAGTTAGAGAATTAAACTCTACTATTAGACAGAAAGATGAAGAAATAAGAGATTTAACACAAAATTTAGATATAGCAAAAAATACTATTTCAAAACAACAAAAGGAAATAAATGTATTAAAGCCATTCAAATATTTATGGAATAAACTAATAAAATTTATAAAGAATAAAGTTAGATATTCTAAAAATGGAATCTATAAAAAAGTCTATGCAGAACTTAAAAGCGATAATATTTTAAGACAAGCAGATATTGATTTTATAGATAATAAAAACACTAAAAAAAGAAACTATGAATTATAAAACGGAGGTAAAAATTTATGATATTAAAGTATAATAATGAAAAAGTAGTAAATTTAGTAAAATATTTTGAAACATTAGATTTTGCAGATAAATTGAGATTAAGCATAGATATGCTTGAAAGTTATCATGTGAAAGTAAAAAATGATAAAGTTTTAGAAATTTTAAAGAAATTATTGTGTGCAGTTGATGAACAATATAACAAAACAAAATTCTTAAATCTTCTTAACTATAAGCATTTACTTATGACTTCGGCACAAGTAATGGAACTAACTGAAAAAGAGCAGAATATTTTTGTATTTGAAGTATTATATAATATTTACACTAGCGTGAAAGAAAGAAATTTTTAAAAAGTTGCAATTTTATGTAAAATATGGTACAATAAATATGTACGAAGTTTTTCTTTGAAATTGAGAATATTTTCTCGATTGATTTGCTACATTATAGGTGGCAAGAAATCAAGAGTATCTCATTGAAGGGAAAAATAGTAAAACAAAAACAATAAGAACAATTTACAGGAGGATTTTACTATGAAAGCATTTGAAACACGGAAAGCATCTGTTCAGCCGCAGTATGATTCAGCAATGAAAGACATTAGACAGGCAATGGGATGGGGATGGAAAAGTGCCCATGTAGGTCATGGAACTCTGTACCCTGAAGTTGCAGAAATGATTGCAAAGGACGGTTTTGATATCAAAATTGTCAAAAGAGCTGGTGACATTATGTCATATAATGAGGTTTCTTGGGAAAATGCAGAAGAAGGCAAGGAGGGAACTATTACTTATGTAGATGAAACTCAGCCTCAGCCTGATTCTATAGATATCTTGGTAGGTATTCTTGGACTCAAAAAAGAGGAAGCTACTGAGGCAGAAGAAGACGAACAGGCAACCAATGAAGAAAATGAAACTGATTCTGAAGCTGAAGAATAAGGCGAACACAATGTGAAACTCTTAAGGAGGACTAGTATCACACTAGTTCTCTCCTTTTTATATCATTTTATTAAAAATTTTAATTTTTAGATACACTTTTTTAAAATTATATGTTAAAATGTATATACAGTCGATAATCGGAAACGTTGCAAGTGTGGGAGTATGTTTTTTCGCAAATAACTACAGCTAAGGCACCAGAGTATACTAATACCAAGGGAGTTTGAAATTAGCCTTGGTATTTTTTTTATCAATTTGCATTATGATATATCGGAAAGAAATGAACGAGTCTAATAAATTTATATTTTAAAAACAATTGTATAGGGAGGTATAAATTTTATGAGTAAATCAATTATAGGAATATTACCTACGGAGACTACGATAAATTATTGTGGAGATGAATGGAAAGATAATTTATTTATTAGTGAAAGAGAAAATTTAATTATGCAATTGAATTTATGTTATGATAATGATATTCCAATACTTGGTATCTGTGTAGGGCAAAACAATATTGCAAGAGATTTAGGAGGAACAACTTAGCATACTAAGACAATAAAAGAATGTCCAGGCTTAGAAAAAGTAGCTTTTTGTGAAGATGGATATTATGACATAATTGAAACAAAAAACAAAACATTTTATATTGGTGTCAGATTTCATCCTGAAAGTCTATATAAAATAGATGAAAGCCATAACAGAATTTTTAAGGAATTTATAAATACTTGTCAAGAAAAAAATTATGAGAAATAAATGAAAAAATTTCAAAAGTAAGTATTTGGTGTGTTAAAAAATATGAAAAACTGTAATAATAGTAAAAAATATTCCAATAAAATATTGAAAAGTGGAAACAATATTGATAAAATGTGTCTAGAAATAAATTGCATAAAATGTAATTTGAATTTAAATTTTGCAGGCCAGAATTGGCAGAATAGGAGGTCTTTCTATGGAAAGAAAAATTAGAGTAGTTCAATATGGAGTAGGCAAAATGAGTTTATACACAATGAGATATGTGTATGAAAAAGGAGCAGAAATAGTAGGTGCTATTGATGTAAATCCAAATGTAATAGGAAAAGACATAGGAGAAATATTAGGAACGGAAAATAAAGGAGTAACAGTAACAAGTGCAGAAAATGCAAGAGAAATGTTACAAGAAGTAAAACCAGATATAGCAATAGTAACAACAATGAGTTTAATAAAAGATTTGGAAAATCCATTAATGTTATGTGCAGAATTAGGAATAAATGCTATTACAACATGTGAAGAGGCATTTTATCCAGAAAATTCAAATCCAACATTAACAACTAAAATAGATGAATTAGCAAAGAAAAATAATTGTACAATTACAGGAAGTGGATATCAAGATATATATTGGGGACAATTAATTTCATCAATTGCAGGATCAACACAAAAAATAACAAAAATCAAAGGAAGTTCAAGCTATAATGTAGAAGAATACGGAATAGCCTTAGCTAAAGCACATGGTGCTGGACTAACATTAGAGGCATTTGATAAAGAAGTTGCATCAGTTGATAAAATAAGTGATGAAGAAAGACAAAAAATTATAGAAAGTGGAGAATATTTACCATCATATATGTGGAATGTAAATGGATGGCTTTGTGAAAAATTAGGACTAACAGTAAAATCTCAAAGACAAAAATGTGTACCACAAACATATAGAGAAGATTTATATTCTTCAACATTAGGAATGACAGTAAAGGCAGGCGATGCAACAGGTATGAGTGCTGTTGTTACAACAGAAACTGAAGAAGGAATTACAATAGAAAGTGAATGTATTGGTAAGGTATATGCTCCAGATGAATTTGATAAAAATGAATGGACTGTATATGGAGAACCAGATACAACAATAGTAGTTGCTAAACCAGCAACAGTAGAGTTAACATGTGGTTCTGTAGTAAATAGAATTCCAGATGTTATTAATTCAAAACCTGGATATGTTCCAACTTGTAAATTTGGAGAATTAACTTTTAAAGTAAAACCATTAAATGAATATGTAAAATAGATAAAAAGTTGTCAATAGGAAATTTTCTTTTTGACAACTTTTTTGTTCAATATCTAACATCATTAATATGGACAAATCTAATTTTAGCAAAATTATAATCACTAAAAACCTCCATGTCGCACTCGCATAAGCTCGTTTGGTCGCTTACGAGGTATTTCAAAAACAATATATTATAATTTATGAATTAAACTTGAAAAAAATAATATAAAGAGATATAATAATTTCGAAAATGAAGAGAAAGAGAGGGCATATTATGGATGAAAAAGAATATGGTTTAGTCTTAGCAGGGGGAGGGACTAAAGGAGCATATGAAGTTGGAATCTGGAAAGCTCTATGCGAAATGGGAATAAATGTAACATCTATAGTTGGGGCATCAATAGGAGCATTAAATGGAGCATTATTTTTACAAAACAATTTTGAAGAAACAGTTAAAATGTACGAAAATATAAAAATTGATAATATAATGAATGTTAATGGAATAGATGCAAATAAAAATATATTTGATTTATCTAATATATTTAATTTGGCAGCAGATTATACCAAACAAAAAGGAATTGATAATACACCATTAAGAGAAATGATTAGAAAATATGTTGATATGGACAAACTATATAATTCACCAATAGATTTTGGATTAGTTACATATTCAGTAAAAAATAAGACACCGTTACAGGTATTTAAAAATGAAATTCCTAAAGAAAAAATGGAAAATTACTTATTGGCAAGTTCATGTTTTCCAATATTTAAGCCTCAAATAATAAATGGAGAAGAATATTATGATGGAGGTCTTTATGATAACATACCATCAAATATGTTAATAGAAAAAGGGTATAAAAATATCATAATTGCAGACATAGCAGGTGTTGGATTTAGCAAAAAAACAGTAAATAAAGATATATATGTAAAAGTAATTTCATCTTCAGAAGACTTAGGAGGAACTTTTGAATTTAATCACGAAAGAATCTTAAATAATATAAAATTAGGTTATTTAGACACAATGAAAAGTTTCAATAAATTACAAGGACATATATATTATTTCAAACCAGAAGAATTTGCTAAAATGCTAGAGGCATTTAATTTGCAAACAATTTATGGTTTAGAGTATGCAGCACAAATGTATAATATGGATAGATGCAAAGAATATACATTTGAAGAATTTATACAAGAGTTAAGAAATAGACATTTAGAAGCGGAAAAAACATATGTAAAAATAAAAGATACAAATTTGTTTCAAATAGGTAAAAAATTAAATAAGTTATTTGATAAAGGATTAGGAATATGTTTAGCCAAAGATTTGTATTTAGATCGACCTGCTTCAAAACTTTCTAATTACATGTTCAATTTTGTTAAAGACTATATAGTAGCAGCAAAAGCACTAATAGAACTTGGTAATTATATGGATTAGTTTATAAAGTTGTTATATAAATATTAGATATTGTGAAAGGAGAAATAAAAAATGATTTTAGATTTTTTAAAAAAGTATGAAAGAGAATCAATATTAATATCAGCATTATTAATTATTGGAGCTATATTTTTAATAGCAAGACCAGGAATTGCAATATCAACAGTAGTCACAATTTTTGCAATTGTATTTTTAGTAGATGGTATTATAAATATAATTGCATATATGATGGAAGATGCAGAAATAAGAGCATTTAGTAATGAATTAATGATGGGGATTTTACTAGTAATATTAGGACTTATAATATTACTAAATCAACCTTTGTTTATATCAATATTACCAATAATGATTGGAATATGGATATTTATAAAAAGTATTATGAAATTTCAATTAGCAATTAATTTAAAATCAGCATTGGCTGAAAGATGGGGATTATTATTAGTATCTTCAATATTAATGGCGATATTAGGTGTATTAATAATTGTAAATCCATTTGAAGCAATATTTACATTAACAAGATTTATAGGAATAATGATGATTGTTGTTGAAGTTATTAACATATGTGAAAGTGTATATTTTTTACAACAAACAAAGTAAAAGAACAACCTTAATATTAAGGTTGTTTTTTTGATTATATTGTGATATATTATTTTAAGAGAAAATAAAAAATAGTAGGAGGAGAAATGAACGAAATAAGTAAAGAAAATTTAAAGAATATAGAAGAAGAATACACAAAAAATGTAATAAATACTATTGCAAGAAGAGCATTATCAAAAAGCAAAATAAGAGACATAACAAAAGTAAATGAACAAACAGAATTTACAAGAGACATGTTTTCAATAAACTTAAAAACATTACCAGTAACAGACCAAAAAAGTAGTGGAAGATGTTGGATCTTTGCAGGATGTAATGTGATAAGAGAAGCAATAGCAAAAAAATACAATTTAGAAGAATTCGAAATATCACAAAACTATGTTGCATTTTATGATAAATTAGAAAAATGTAATTATTTATTAGAAAGCATAATTTCATTAAAAGATAGAGAAAAAGATGATAGAACATTAGATTATTTATTAAGTACAGGAATACAAGACGGAGGACAATGGGATTTATTTGTAAATATAGTAAATAAATATGGAGTAGTTCCTAAAAATGCATTTCCAGAAACATACCAAAGTTCTAATACATATGGAATAGATAACTTATTAAACAAATATATTCGTAAATTTGCATATGAAATAAGAAATGAAGAAATGGATATACAAAGCAGAAAAGAAAAATGCATTAGAGAAATATATTCAATATTATGCAGTTGTTTTGGAATTCCTCCAAAAACATTTTCTTTTGAATATGTAGATAAAGACAAAAATTATCATATAGTAAAAGATTTAACACCAATGAAATTTTATCAAGAAATAGTAGAAATGGATTTAAATAATTATGTAAGTATAATAAACAGTCCAACAAGTGATAAGCCATTTAATAATGTATATACAGTAGATTATCTTGGAAATGTTGCAGAAGGAAATGAAGTTTTGTACTTAAATTTACCAATCGAAAGACTAAAAGAACTTGCTGTAAATCAATTAAAAGATGGAGAATCAGTATGGTTCGGTTCAGACTGCGGAAAAGATGCTGATGGTACAGATGGAGTATGGGATGATTCTACATTTGATATAGATACTTTATTCCAAATAGATAGTAGTATGTCAAAAGGAGCAATGCTTGACACAAGAGAAAGTGCAATGAACCATGCAATGGTAATAACAGGTGTTAATTTAGAGAATGAAAATCCAACTAAGTGGAGAATTGAAAATAGCTGGGGAGAAAAATATGGACATAAAGGATATTATGTAGCAACAGATAGCTGGTTTTCTAAATATGTATATCAAATAGTTATAAACAAAAAATATTTGTCAGAAGAAGAGAAAAATATTTTAAATAATGAAAGAATTAGATTAAAACCATGGGACCCAATGGGAACTTTAGCATAAGAAATAGACAATAGAGCGTTATAAAGACGCTCTATTTATGGATAAAAGAGGTGAATGTAGTATGAAAGAAATAATTATTGCTTCAGGAAATAAGGGGAAAATTAAAGAAACACAAGAAATATTAAAAGAATTTAAAGTTATATCAATTAAAGAATTAGGAATTGATATAGAGGTAGAAGAAGATAAGGAAACATTTGAAGGAAATGCAATAAAAAAAGCAGAAACAATAGCTAGAGAGCTTAATGGAAAAATGTGTATAGCAGATGATTCTGGAATAGAAATAGAATATTTAGATGGATTTCCAGGAGTACGTACAAAAAGATGGCATCAAGGATCAGATAGAGAAAGAAATCTTGCAATATTAGAAAAAATGCAAGGAGTAGAGAAGTCAAATAGAAAAATAGATTTTGTTACTGCTATAGCATTGTCTGATGGAAATAAAACTATCTGCAAAAAAGGCATTATTTCAGGTTATGTATCTGAAAGTATTAGAGGAGATAATGGATTTGGATTTGATGAGATTTTTGAACTAGAAAACGGAAAGACTCTAGCTGAACTATCAAATGAAGAAAAGAATGAAATAAGTGCAAGAAGAATTGCGATAGAAGAAATTAGAAAAGAACTTGTATAAGGAGAATAAAAATGAAAGTATTATTTGCAACAACAAATCCTGCAAAGGTAAATAAGTACAAAAAAGCATTAGAAGATAAAGGAATAGAATTAATAACAATAAAAGATTTAGAAGTAAATTTACCAATAAATGAAAATGGAAAAAATGCGATAGAAAATGCATATATTAAAGCAAAAACATATTATGAAGCAACTAAAATTCCAACAATAGGAATGGATAATAATTTATTTATAGAAAACTTACCAGAAGAAAAACAACCAGGAACATATGTAAGAAGAATAAATGGAAAAGAACTTAATGACGAGGAAATGATAGAACATTACACAAATTTAGTAAAAGAAGCTGGTGAAAAATTAATGGCAAAGTGGGTTTACGGAATGGTTGTATGTAGTGATAAAGGTACAGCAGAATTTTCGTGGACTAAAGATCATTTTTATTTTGTGGATACACCAAGTAAAAAGAGAAATCCAGGTTACCCATTAGATTCAATTAGTATTATTCCTGAATTTAATAAATATTTAGTTGATTTAACAGAAGAAGAAAAAAATCAATATCGAAAAAAAGATAATATTGATGATGTAGTTGATTTTATAAGAAAAAGTATATCAGGATAAAAGTATGAAAAAATTTCTTGAATCGAGCAAACAAGTATAAATATTGGATTTGCTCGTTTTATTTTACTAAAAATTCACTTTTTAGCTTATGACTAAAATGATTTTGGAATATATAAATTTAGATGAAAATGTTGTTTTAGATGCAGTTCATAGTGATTTAGAATGGGGGATAATTTCATCTATAATAGCTAATGCGAAAATTATTGAAATTATATTTTCTGATGATAAAACAAAAAACTAATGGAACTTATTAATGAGCAAAAAGATGAATTGATAGGCTATTATAATAAAGAAATATGTGATAAAAAAGAATATGTAAAAAAATTAAAAGAAAAAGTTAAAGGAAAGAGAGGGCTTATATAATGATTGTAAAAAAAGCAGGTTGTATATTAGTAAATTTAGAAACGCAAAAAGTTGCATTAGTATCTAGAAAAGGAGAATTTTCATTTCCAAAAGGACATTTAGAAGATGGAGAAACATTACGAGAATGTGCTATTAGAGAAACGGTAGAAGAAACTGGACATAATTGTCATATAGAGGAGGAGAAAGAAATTGCAATAATAAGATATATTACTCCAAGAGGTGAAGATGTTGAGAATTATCTTTATGTAGCAATTGATGATGGAATATCTCAAGAACAGATAAATGAAAAAGATAAGGAAATTACAGTATGGGAAAAATTTGACAATGTTGAAATAACATTATCTCATGATAATTTAAAAAAATTATGGAACGAAATAAAAGAAGAGGTTAGAAAAATTATAGAAAATGGATAAATGTAATATATTCCTTTCTAAAAAGGAAAATTATCAAAAGAGTGCTGAAAAAATAAAGAACAGTCTTAAAATTCCAACAAATATTATTTGGATAGAAGATTTTATGGTGACTGAGAATAAAGAGGAAAAATTAAAAAATAGTATTATTTATTTTTTATGCAATAGTTATTTGGTTAAAGAATTGGTAAATCTACTTGAGAGAATCAACTGTTATATTTTTAATAAAGATTTTTTTAAAAGAAATTATACCAAATTGAAAATGCAAAAAAACTAATTGATAACAATATAAAAATACCACAAATATTTGAAAACTTTGAAGTAGTTGATAAAACAAAACTGCCTATATTTTGTAAACAGAATATTCATGCTGGTATGGTTTTTAAAATTTATACATTAAATACAATAAATAAATTTTTCGAAAAATTTGCTAGTGATGAATTCTATTTATAAGAAGCTATAGAAAGGTATTTTCTGTAGATATGATACAAAGAAATGATGATTATGTTGTTTTGGATGTAAATCCATCAGCAGGTTTTTATATGTTGGATGAGGCCAGAAATAAACTTGTATATGAAATTGAAAAAATGGGAGAAGAAAAATGAAGATATTAATTACAGGAGGTGCAGGTTTTATTGGTAGTAATCTCGTACGTAGATATACTAATCAAGAAAATGAAATAGTTATCATTGATAATCTTTGCACAGGTAAAATGTCAAATATAGAAGATATAGTAAAACAAAAACAAGAAGTTTTTGTTACATTGAAGATACTATCGATGCTATTATAAAGATTATGAATAAAAAAGAAAATGTTGAAACACCTATTAATATAGGCAATCCAGTAGAGGTTACAATAAAAGAAATAGCAAATATGATAAAAAATATAACAGGTTCAAAATCTAATATCAAATTTTGTGAGGCAAACAAAGATGATCCTCCAAGAAGAAAACCAGACATTAATAAAGCTATAAACGAAATAGGGTGGAAACCAAAAATTGAATTAGAATATGGATTAAAAAAATGCTTAGAATATTATATTGATCAAAATAAAATTATCTAAAAGATTTTTGACAGTAAGCATTAGTTGAATAAAAATCACAAGATAAAAGTATGAAAAAGATTAAGAAAACGAGCCAATAAGTATATTTACTAAATTTGCTCGTTTTAATTAGTGCCAACCCCCATATTTTATGGATGGCTACGAAATTTTTAACAAATTTTTATCAGGACAACTCTACAATGTAGGGTTGTTTTATTTTGTTTGTTGTGATATAGTTAGCAATAGAAAAAGGAGAAAAAAATGGGAAATATAGTACTATTAGATGATTTAACAATAAACAAAATAGCTGCAGGAGAAGTAATAGAAAGACCAGCAAATGTAGTAAAAGAATTAGTTGAAAACTCAATAGATGCAGAATCAACAAAGATAATAATAGAAATAAAAAATGGTGGAAAAACTTTAGTAAAAATAGTAGACAATGGAAAAGGAATATCCGCAAATGATATTCCTTTATCACTTGAAAGACATGCAACAAGTAAAATAAGAAAAATAGAAGACCTAGAACACACATATTCTATGGGGTTCAGAGGAGAGGCATTAGCGAGTATTGCATCAATATCAGAACTTACAATGATGACAAAAACTGCAGAAGAAAACGGAACAAAAATTACTGCAGAAGCGGGAGAAATAGTAGAAGTAGAAGAAATTGGAATTCCAGTAGGAACTACAATTATGGTTGAAAAATTATTTTTTAATACGCCTGTAAGATACAAATTTTTGAAAAATGATGCTACAGAATTTAGATATATAAAAGAATGGGTTCAAAAAACAGCTTTGGTGAATTCAGATATAGCATTTAAATTAATAAATGATGGAAAAATAGTATTTCAAACTAATGGGAATGGAAACATTAGAGATATTATTTATCTTTTATATGGAAAAGAAATCGAGAAAAATCTGTTAGATGTAAATTATGAAAGTGAAGGAATAAAAGTTACAGGAGTAATAGGAAACACTACAATAGCAAGAGAAAACAGAAAAAGTCAAATATTATATCTAAATAAGAGAAATATCAAAAATCAAATTTTAACTAATAGTGCAGATCAAGCATTTAAGGGGGCAACAGGAATTGGAAAATACGGATTTTTTATTTTAAATCTAGAGATGCCAGCAAACTACTATGATGTAAATGTCCACCCTACTAAAATGGAAGTAAGATTTAATGACGAAAATAAGCTTTACAAAGTCTTTTATCATGCAATAAAAAGTTCAATGCTAAATGGAGAATTTTTAGACAATGATGAAAAAGAACAAAAGAAAGAAAATTATATAGAAAACGAATTAGAATTTTTAACAAATAAATTCAAAAATAATATACCAGTAGAACTAATAAATAGAGAAAATCAAAGAGAGATAGAATACAAATATGTTGGTATTTTATTTAGAACATTTATAATAATAGAAATTGGAGAAGATATGTTCCTGATTGACCAACACGCTGGGCATGAAAGAATATTGTATGAACAAATAAAAGAAAATTATAAAAATCATATTCAAAATAATAGTCAATTAATGCTGATTCCTGAAGTTTATAATTTATCACATAAGGAAATTGAATTTGTAAAAGAGAATATTGAACTTTTTAGAAATACCGGTTTTGACATTGAATTGTTTGGAGAAGATTCTGTAAAAATCAGTGGAATTCCAAATATAGAGTATAAAATTAATAAAAATAGAATGTTTTTAGATGTATTAGATGAGATGCTTACAACGGAAAGAACTGCAATTAAAGATGTTGAAGAAAGATTTATTGCAACAGTTGCTTGCAAGGCTGCTGTAAAGGCTAACATGGACTTGACTAGACAAGAGGTTGATAGTTTGATTCAACGATTGCTAAAACTAAAAAATCCTTTTACTTGTCCTCATGGTAGACCTACAACTATAAAGTTTAGTAAAAATGAGCTATTTAAAAAATAGTTGATACTTGCATAAGTGTATGATATAATGCAAAGTAAGTATTTTTTAGAAAACCAGAGCATAAAATAAAAAATATAAGGTTTTCAATGCCACCAAAAAAATTTAAGGAGGTAAACAAAATGGATTACGAATGGGTAGAAAAAGCAATAAGGATAGAAAATCAAAAAGTATACTTTTTTAATTCAGATAAAATTTATACTAAAGTATCAATAGAAGAAGCGCTTAAAATGAATTTAAAAGGTTTGAAGCGGGATTATTATAAGATAAGTGAATACTATAATCCAGAAATGACAATAAAAGGACCTATAGCCAGAGCAATTCTTTGCTTAAAAGTGGGAGATTCTTTAGAAAAATTTAAAAAAGATATTGTACGGTTTGAAGATATATATGCAGAAAATAGAGAAAATAGTATAATTAATAAAGTTTATAGAATAAACAACGGAAAATGTTATTTCTTTAATGAAGAATTAAAATGGACATGTTTAAAAGAAGAAGAAATATTGCAAACTGATATTGTTTTAAATAATATTCGTATAAAAGAAGGAAGAAAAATTAAATACAATGCAGAAAGTCTTAGAGGAAATATATCTCAAATTATAAAATGTGGTGATTTAAATGTATTAAAATGTGCACTTTGTAAAATCAAAATAGGAGATACAATAGAAGAATTAAAGAAATGCTGTAAAAATATTACTTTAGGAAATAAAAAAGAAACTAAAGAAATAGAACGATTTATTACACGAATTGATAAACCTAAATTTATATGTATTCCAGAAAATCCTAATAAAGATACTACATTTGACTATATACATATAGATGTAAATGTAAGAATGCAATGGGAAGAAGATAAAAGAATATATATAGAAAAACATAAAAAAGAGATAAGTCAATTAGTCTTAAGGAAAATTGAAAGTAATATTATATTTCAAAAATACAAAGTTCCGATAAATTGTTTAAAAATATCTAAAATAATATGGCGTAACAGTTTAAATACTTTACATTATATACTTGAATTAAAAAATATTAAGTAATCCAAAAAAATGCACCGTTGAGAATGGTTCTCATCGGTGTATTTTTTTGGGTACATTTGGAACCAGTTCTTAAATGTGCGATTTTATGTTGATATATTTTTGTATATTCCAATAAAAAATGGAGAAAATATCAAAAAATAAAAAGAGAGGAAAAAATGACAAAAAAGATAATAACTATCATAATTGGAATATTTATAAGTTTGATATTTTATACCAGAGTAGAAGCATCAACCAAAAGAGAACGGAATAGAAAACTTTCCAAGTACGTATCAACCATACTTGAATGAAATACACAAAAATCATCCTAATTGGAGTTTTACAGCAATGTATACGAATCTAGATTGGAATAATGTAATACAACAAGAAAGTCAATTTGGAAAAAATTTAGTGCCAAAGACATATTCTGACAACTGGAAAAATACAACACCTGGGCAATACAATGTAGAAGTTGACAGTGGATGGGTAGATTCTTCAGAACTAGCCGTGAAATATGCAATGGATCCGAGAAATTTTTTAAATGAAGTGCGAATTTTTCAATTCGAAACATTATCATATAATTCTAGTGCTAATAACATAAATAGTATTGAAAAAATATTATATGGAACAGAATTTTATCAAAACAAAGTATCATACTTAGACAATAAAGGAAATATGATAAATACAAATGAAACATATTCGGAATTAATATTAAGAGGAGGACAAAAATCGGCTGTAAGCACATATCATTTAGCATCAAGAATAAAGCAAGAAGTTGGCCCTTTTTTATCACATAGTTCTATAAGTGGAAATGTATCTGGATATGAAGGATTATACAATTTTTATAACATAGGTGCTACGAGTTCAGCAGAGCCAATGGGGGCAATAAAAAATGGACTTCAATTTGCAAAAGATGGAAAAGGTGCAAGTCAAACAACTAAAAATAAATATTTGATTCCATGGAATAATAAAGAAAAAGCGATTTCAGGTGGAGGAATTTTTATAGGTTCAAGTTATATACAGGTTGGACAAAATACAGTGTATTTGCAAAAATTTGATGTAAATGATGATAGAGGAAGTAATTTGTTTTCTCATCAATATATGACAAATGTATTAGCTCCATATAATGAAGCAAAATCAATATATAAAGGATATCAAAAAAATGGTATATTAGATTTACAAATTTCGTTTATTATTCCTATTTTTAATAATATGCCAGATATTCAATACGAAAGCCCCAATATCAATTCAAATAATTATGTGGCAGATAATACAAAAGTTTATTGTAATGCTACAAATGTAAACCTAAGAACAGGTCCAAGTACATCTTATGAAGTAATAACAATGCTTAGCAAAGATGCAAAAATGACTAGAATTGCAAAAAGTATAAGTAATGGAGAAAGATGGGATAGAGTTCAGCTAGAAAATGGTATGGTTGGATATATTTTTCAAACTTATGTAACAGAAATGCCTGCATATAATAAGGTTACAGGAATTAATATAGATAAAGAAGAATTATATATTCCAATAGGAGAAAATTTTAAAATTAATGCATATGTTGAACCTGAGAATGCAGATAATCCTAAAATAATATTTAAAAGTAATGATGAAAATATTGCTACAATAGATGAAAATGGAGTAATTACAGCACAAAAAGAAGGAGAAACAATTATTTATGCAATTTCTGAAGAAAATGAAAATATAAAAGCAAAATGTAAAATAACAGTAGTAAGAAAAATGCAAGAAGCGGAGGTTCAATTTACTGCTCCATTAATTTTAAATAATTTAGATGTGAGTGGAATAGATTATACTCAAAATACAGTTGGAGATATAAAAAACAATATAATTTCTAATTTAGAAATAGTAATTGTTAATTCAAATAATGAAATTCTATCAGATGATGCAATAATTGGAACAGGAAATAAAATTCAGGTTAAAGAAGATGGAAAAATTTTAAAAGAATATCAGATTATATTATATGGTGATGTAAATGGTGATGGAAAAATCAATAGTGTTGATTTGTTAGTTTTACAAAGACATATATTAGAAATTGAAACTTTAGATGACATTTATCAAAAATCTGCAAATATAAGAAAAAATGCAAATAAACCATCATCAGTAGACTTACTGTTAATTCAAAGACATATTTTAGGTTTGCAGATTATAAAACAATAATTTTTAGGGAAGGATAATAAAATGAAAAAGATTATATATTTGATTATAACAATTTTTATGATAATTCTATTTAGTTATCCTTTAAAAAGTAGAGCATTGGAAAATGCAACATTTTATTTGCAAAGTGATAAAGATAATGTGATTATAGGAGATGAATTTGAAGTTAGTCTTAATTTAAAAGGAATAAACACATCAGCATATTCTATAGAAATATTTTTTGATACAACAAAATTAGAATTTATTTCTGGACCTGAAAATTCAAATGTTATTGGTAATAAAGTTAAAATTGTTTGGTATGATTCAAATGGTGGAACAGAAGTTAAACAGAGAGAACTTGAAAAATTAAAATTTAAATCAATTGCACCAGGGATAGCTGATTTTGATGTGAATGGAGAATTTTTTGATGAAAATATTAATTTGATGCAAACTGATTTTGAAAATTTTCAAATTGAAATTCTAGAACAAGATGTTGCTGAAGGTGTTAATGGTAGATCTATACAAAAGCAAAATAGTACTCAATTAAAGTCATTAAGACTAAATGTGGAAGGAATTGTACCAGATTTTGAAACAGATATATATGATTATAGTTTAACTTTACCTGAACAATTAAAAGAAATAAAAGATATTGAAGTTCAAACAATAGCAGAAAATGAGAATGCAAAAATAGAGGTTTCAGGAAATAAGAATTTAAAAGATGGACTAAATATTATAAATGTAGTAGTAACAAATCAGGGAAAAAGCCAAGAATATAAAATAAAAGTTACTAAAACACAGAATTTAGAAATGGCAAATACTAATTTAGAAAATCTTGCTATAGAATATGCAATTTTGTCACCTGAATTTAATGAGCAAATAACTCGATATAATACACAAGTAGCAAATGAGATAAATCAATTGAATATTTTAGCAATTCCAGAAAATGAAAAGGGAAAAGTAGAGATTTTAGGAAATAATAACCTAAATGAAGGAAATAATAAAATTGAAATAAAAGTTACAGCTCCAAATGGATTTACTCAAAGAATATATGAAATCAATGTTTATAAAAGAAATAAACAAGAGGAAACAATGTATGATCAAGAAGTTGATAAAGTGAAGAAAAGACTTGAAGAAGCTTACTCTGTAAATAAGGAGGTTTCTGAAAATGATAATAGTGGAGAGACGATGAAGATTGATAACAATGAAGTTAAAAATGAAAAAAGGGAAAATAAAAAAGACTACTTATTGATGGCTGTTGATGTATTTATTGTTGTTTCTATTATAATTGGATTTTTAACTTATAAAAATATTAAAAGAGATTGAACTTATTGATAGACTGTATTTTTGCACATTTGGGACCGGTTCTTAAATGTGCAATTTTACAGATTTTTCTTATTTACGATAAAACTTCCTAATAAAAAATAAAACCCAAAGCCATAATAAAGTTATAAAATAAAATTATGGAGGTTTAAAATGAAAAAGACTATAAGTTTAATAATAACAATATTAATGATTACAATGCTTCTTTTTACAGTAAAAAGTTATGCGGTATCATTAGATACAGTCAAATTTGACGTAGATAAAACAGTTGTAAGACCAGGAGAAGAAGTGAAAGCAACACTTGATTTTGGAAAGCAATTAGGAGCATATACAGTTGAAGTAAAATATGATAACAATATTTTTGAGTATGTATCAGTTGATGGAGGTACTGCAAATGATACAACAGACAAAGTAAAAGTTACATTTCACGATTCTACAGGAGGGACAAGTCCAAGAGAAAATATGAGTGTAACATTTAAAGCAAAAGAAGGGATAACAACATCAAATCCAACAGAATTAACAGCAACTGCAGAAGGACTATCAAATTCTGATGCATCAGAAACTTATGATGATATAACAACACCACTTGTAAAGAATTTAACAGTAGAACCAGAATATAAAGATTATCAAATTACATTAGAACATGCAGGTGATATAGAAAAAGATGTAGAAAAAGAAATGAAATTAACTTATTCTTCTAGTATGGGAAGATATTATGAACATGCAAGATTAATTGCAGAGGCAACTACACCTAAAGATGCAAGTGTAAAGTTATTAGCAACTGATGGAGTGACAAAGGCTGAAACAGATATTATACAAAGTGGATGGGGAGATCCGCAAGGATACAAAATAGGTGGAAAAGATGTTTCACAAACATTAAATGTAACGGCACTTTTTAGTGAAGTTGGAGACTATTCAATAACTTTAAAATTGATTGATAGGGATAATTCTGATACAGTGATTGCACAAAAAACATTCGAATATAAAGTTGCAGAAAAAGAAGTAACACCACCAGATGAAGAAAAACCAAGTCAACCAGAAATAACTCCACCTGCAGAAGAAACAGAACAGCCTACAGAAAAGCCAGATCAGACTATAACTGAAACTAAACCAAATGAAACAGTTAAACAAGAGACACCAAATAAATTGCCTAAGACAGGTTATAATGAATATGTTATTATGTCTGTAGTGTTATTTAGTGTAATCGGTTTAGGAATATATATAAATAAGAAAAAATAATGTTATAATTCACGATTAATAAGAAAGATATTTATAAAACTAAAAGTATATCAAAAACAATATACTTTTAGTTTTATAGCATTTATATAATTTGACTGTAAATGATAGAATTAGTATATAAAATTAAAAATAACTTGCTTACATGGGAGAGGAGTAGATGGAAAAGATTGCTAAAAGAGTTATTAATATTATATTATTTGTAGCATTTCTAACATTGATAATATGTATGGAAATATCTAAAAAAGAAGAGTCAAAAATACAATCAGAATCGATTATACAACAGGACGGAGATTCTACTGAAAAAAAGTTAGTGACGCAGATTGAAGAAATTAATCAAGATAATATAGATGAGGATTCAGAAAAAGTTGAGAAATCAAATACAAAAGAATATCCTAAAGTAGAAATTGAGAAAACTTATAAAGGATATGATGTATGTGCAAAATTAGAAATACCAGCAATTTCATTAGTGACAAATGTGCTGAAAAACTATTCAACATCAGCACTTAACGTTTCAGTAACTAAATTTTGGGGAGTAGATCCAAATCAAATTGGAAATTTTTGTGTGGCTGGGCACAATTTCAAAAATAAAAATATGTTTAGAAATTTAAAGAAACTTAATGTGGGAGATAAGTTGTTTGTGACTGATGAAAAGATTGGAAAAGTGGAATATGAAATCTTTGATATTTATAAAGTTTTTCCAGAAGATACAAGTTGTCTAATTCCGTTTGTTGCAGAAGAAAGAGAGGTAACATTAATTACTTGTACAACTGATTCGAAACAGAGAATTATAGTTAAGGCGAAAGAAATATAAAAAGTTGCGTTTGACATAAATGTATGATATAATACAGTAAAATTTTTGAAACTAAAAGTGTAAAAAAACTGGAGGTTTCAAAACCTCCAAGATAATTTTAGGAGGTAGAAAGATGTATTATTTAAAAGAACAGGTTATACGCATTAACAAGAAGAAAGTGTATTTTTTTGATTCAGAAGGTATTTATACTGAGAGTTCTGTTGAAAATGCACGAAAAATGCATTTAAAAGGACTTAAAAGCGATTATTATAAATTAGGAGAATACCGGTCTGAAATGGACTTCTCAGGACCTACAGCTAGAGCTATTTTATGCTTGGAGGTCGGTGATTCAATAAAAAAACTTGAACAAGATATAAAAGAATTTGAAGTGACTGAAAAAGAGGCTGAAAAAATGCAAAACCTTATAAATAGAGTTTTGCGTATAAGATCAAAGAAATTTTACTTTTTTAATGAACAGGAAGAGTGGACATGCTTATCTGAAAAAGAGATATTATCTGTTTCTAAAGTATCATTACCACGTATATGGTTTAAGAATGGAAAGGACATTTCATATGAACCGGAATATATCTCGTATGAATTATTAGAGATGTTTAAGATTGACAATAGGACATTATTGAGAAAAGCTATCAGTATGTTAGAACCCGGTGATTCTATAGAGAAGCTAAAAGAATACTGTAATGGAAGTGTGACATTAAAGGAAAAGTCAAAACGAAACACTGTGCAAGAAGGAATTGTTACAAAAATATGTAACCCTAAGTTCGTATGTAAACCAGAAAATCCGAATAAAAAGACTACATTTGATTATATAAATGTAGATGTAAACTTGTTAACAACATGGGAAGGAGATAAGAAAGAGTATATTGAAAAGCACAAGGAAGGGATAAGCAAGATAGTCCTGGAAAAAATTAAGAACAATAAAACTTTTATTAAATATAAAATTCCAGTAAACTGTTTAAAAATTGCAAGTATAACATTGTACAAAGATAAAAATGTACTACAATATGTACTTGAAATTAATACAATTGAATAATCTAGATGAAAGGGGGATAATTCCCTCTTTTATTAGTTATTTATATATTGTCAAATTAATTTGCATATAGTATAATTACAGCATAATAAAGAAAGAGGAACAAGAGATGTGGAAAATTAAAGAGATAAAAGAAAAAGCAAGAAAAACACTAAAAAGAAACATATGGACATTAATGATTTTAGGTTTATTCATGACAAGTATAGTGGGAGAATATTTAGTAAATAAAGATGGATATTCGAATATAAAAATTATATATGAATATATACAAAATAAAGGTGAACAGCAATTATCACCACAAGAAATATTAATAAATGAATATGCTGATAAAGCTATATCTCAAGTATTCACAGGAAATATGACTAAAACGATAAATTATTATAATGAAAAGCACAATATTACAAAAGGAGTAATATTTTCAATCTTTAATATATATACAAAAGGCCAAGCGCAAGTGCAAAATATATTCAATTCAATAGCAAATTACAAAGATAAAGAAGCTATGGCAAGTATTATTTTGATAATTGCATCAATTGGAGGAATGTTAATAAGAGTATTTATATCATATCCTTTAAAAGTAGGAGAAAAAAGAATATATTTAGAAAGTATAAATTATAGAAAGACAAGAATCAAAAAGTTAAAATATGCATTCAAAAAAGAAAGATATTTACCAACAGTAAAAACAATATTTTTGACAGAAATATATAAGATGTTGTGGAATTTAACCATAGTAGGAGGAGTAGTCAAGAACTATTCTTATAAAATGGTACAATACATAGTGGCAGAAAATCCAAGCATTAAGCCAAAAGATGCAATAAAAATGTCAAGAGAAATGATGAACGGAAGCAAATGGCAAGCATTTAAATTAGATATGTCATTTCTAGGATGGAATATATTGCAATATGCTACTTTAGGGCTTGCAGGGTTATATGCTACGCCATATTATGCAGCAACAATTGCAGAATTATATGAAGTTTTAAGAAAAGAATATATCAAAGGGCAAAAGTATAATTTTGAAGCTTTAAATGATGAAAAACTATTTGATGAAAATGAATTAGAAAAATATCCAGACCCTGATGAAATATTAAGAAAGAAAATAAAAATAGACTATAACAAAAAATATGAACCAACATCAATAATACTATTTTTCTTCATATTCTCATTTGTAGGATGGTTGTGGGAAGTAGGATTATATCTATTTAGAGATGGAATCTTAGTAAATAGAGGAACAATGTATGGACCATGGCTACCAATATATGGAGTTGGATGTACATTAATAGTACTATTAACAAAATTTAAACCATTTAGAAAAATGTTAAAAAACCCATTATTAACATTTGGAGTAGTTATGGTATTATGCACAATAATAGAGTATATAACATCATGGTATATAGAAAAAGTTTCAGGTATAATGTATTGGGATTATACAGGAGTGTTTATGAACATAAAAGGTCGAGTATGCCTTGAATGTAGTATGTTCTTTGGAATTGGAGGATGCTTATGTGTATACTTTGTAGCACCATTTTTAGAAAGAAGACTACAAAGATTTACAGCAAAATTTAAAATAACAATTTGTACAGTATTGGCACTGCTATTTTGCTCAGATAGTGTATATTCACAATTCCATCCACACACAGGAGAAGGAATTACATCACAAGTGCCAAACAGAGTAGAAAATAATACGAGTGAAAATGATGTAAGTGAAAGTAATGAAATGTCATGAAAAGGAATTTAATGTAATGGTATAGAATAGAAGGGATAAAATAAAACATATAAAAAATGAAAAATAAAAATAGTATAGAAAGAGTATAAAAATAGTTTTAAAATATAAGTATTTTATGTGGATAAAAAATTACATAAAAAACTTATATTTTTTTATTTTGATTACAAGATTCACTTGAATTCGTCAATTAAGAAAAAATATAATGGAGCAAAATAGAACCATTCTTGTGAGCAAAACAGAACCGGTCCCAAATGTGCAGTGAGCAAAACAGAACCGGTCCATAATGTTCACAATATGCAAGGAGCGATGATATGAAAAAAGTTGGAGAATGTTGTGATTTGACACAATTAAAAGTAGGACAAAGAGGAAAAATATTAAAATTAGAAGAAGATAATAAGAAGATAAGAAGGCATATGCTAGATATGGGAATGACTGTAGGAACTGAGGTTAGAGTAAAAAAAATTGCACCACTAGGAGATCCCATAGACATTAGTTTAAGAGATTACGAATTGTGTATATGCAAAAAAGATTTATCCAAAATTATAGTAGAAGTATTACAAAATTGAGCAGAAAAGAACCATTCTTGTGAGCAAAACAGAACCGGTCCCAAATGCGCAGTGAGCAAAACAGAACCGGTCCTAAATGTCCCAAATGTACAGGAGGTAAAAAATATGAAGGTTGCTTTAGTTGGAAATCAAAATAGTGGTAAGACCACATTATTTAATTTATTGACTGGAATGAATGCCAAGATTGGCAATTGGCCAGGTGTTACTATTGAAAAGAAATCTGGGATTATAAAAAATCCGAAAAACAATGGAGTTGTATGTGAAATTACTGATTTGCCTGGAATTTATTCTCTAAGTCCATATAGTGTGGAGGAGGAGGTTTCGAGAAGGTTTATTTTTGACGAGTCTCCAGATGTTATTGTTAATATTATTGATGCCAATTGTCTTGAAAGGAGTTTATATTTAACAACTCAATTGTTAGAACTTGATTGCAGAGTAATTGTTGTATTGAATATGGTTGATTTATTAGAGAAGAAAGGGCTTTCTATAGATGAACATAAGCTGGAAATATTATTAGGGACAAGTGTTATTAAAGTTTCTGCTTTAAAGGGTGATGGTGTTGATGATCTATTAAAAGAAATTTTTAATAAGCCTAGTTTTATCACAAAAATGAATAGTTTGTATATTTATGACGCTAAGTTAGAACAAGCGATTGTAGATGTTCAAAGCAATTTAATATTTAGTAAACATAAAAGATTTGTTGCAGTTAAACTATTAGAAAATGACTTTAGATTTAACTCAAATGACCTTGAGATTTCAGATTCAAAGTTTAGCCAAATACAGAGAATAAGAGATAATTTAGCTACAGAGTATGATACTGATCTAGAAGAGATAATTGCAACAGAAAGATATGATTTTATTGAACAAGTTAAACCTAAAGTTGTACATTGTATAGCTCAAGTAGATAATCTAATGTCTATGACAAGTATATCTGATAAACTTGATAGTATCTTTCTAAATAAATGGCTAGCAATTCCTATTTTTATAGTTATAATGTTCTTAGTATATTATTTATCAGTAGGAGTAGTTGGGAAATTTACAGTAGACTTTATAGGAGATATAGTAGAAAAAGTCAAAGTAATTACTCAAATAACATTAGAAAAGATAGGGATAGCAAATTGGCTTGTTAGTTTGTTGGTAGATGGTATAATCTCAGGAGTTGGATCAGTTCTTGGTTTTGTTCCTCAATTGATGATATTATTTACATGTATTGCTATATTAGAAACAACAGGTTATATGTCAAGAATTGCACTTTTATTGGATAAGGTGTTTAGAAAAATAGGTTTAAATGGAAAGAGTCTTATACCATTTATAGTTGGGGCTGGCTGTAGTGTACCTGCAATTATGGGAACAAGAATAATAGAGAATCAAGATGAACGAGAGATGACAACAATACTTACACCATTTATACCATGTAGTGCAAAACTACCAATAATAGTGCTGTTTTCAAGTTATTTCTTTAAACAAAATTCAGGGCTAGTTTCAGTTTCACTATATTTTTTATCTGTAATGATAATAATAGCAAGTGCAATAGTAATGAAAAAATTTATATATAAAGATACTAGTAGTACATATATTTCAGAACTTCCTGAATATAAAATTCCTAATATTAAATATGTGGCAAGAGATGTATGGGAAAAGACTATTGCATTTTTTAAAAGAGCTGGGAGTGTAATACTTGTTTGTTCGATTGTGATATGGTTTTTGTTATCATTTTCAATAAAATTAGAATATGGAATAGATATTGAAAACAGCATATTAGCAACGATTGGAAAAACTATATCATGGATTTTTTATCCAATACTTGGAGCAAATAGTTGGGGAGCGACCGTTTCTGCAATACAAGGATTAGTGGCCAAAGAACAAGTAATTTCTTCGATGTCAGTAATTGCAGGATTGTCTGAAACTGCTGAGAGTGGAAATCAAATTTTAAATTCACAGATATTCGACTTTTTTAAACCTTCATCAGCATATGCGTTTATGGTATTTAATTTGTTTAGTGCGCCATGTTTTGGAGCGATTGGAGCTATGAGAAAAGAATTAGGGAGTACTATTAAAACAGGAAAAGTTGTAATATTTCAAATTACATTGGCATGGTGTTTGGCTGTACTGATTAATCAATTAGGTATTAATTTAATAGCAATTGTTGTAATTACTTTAGCGATTGTAGAAATTGTTAAAAAAGTAAAAAAATCTAAACAAAATATCAAAAGAGGATGTCAATATTGTCCATATTGTCAGGATTGCCAAAGTACACATAATATGGTATAATATGCCTACATGGTCAAAGACTTATTTAAATAAAAATATAAAATGGAGTGTAGTTTAAAATGAAAAAACAAATACCAGATTTTTTAACGAAAATATTAATAGAACAATATGGAGAAGAAATAACTAAACAAATAATAGAAGGATATGCAAAGCAAAGATATGTAACCTTGCGTGCAAATAAAATAAAAACAACGGTAGAAGATATAAAACAACAGTTGGAAAATAATAATATAAAATATAAAGAAGTAGACTGGTATAAAGAAGCCTTAATAATAGAAAATGTAAGAGAAGACGAAATAAGAAAAATGCAAATGTATCAAAACGGAGAAATATATTTACAGAGTCTATCATCAATGTTACCACCAATTGTATTAGAGCCAAAATCAGGAGAAAACATATTAGATATGGCAGCAGCACCAGGAGGAAAGACGACTCAAATTGCTACAATGACAGAGAATAAAGCTTTTATAACAGCTTGTGAGAAGAATAAAATAAGGGCAGAAAGATTGAAATATAATTTACAAAAGCAAGGTGCAACTTGTGTAAATATTATGACAGAAGATGCAAGACAATTAAGTGATTATTTTTCATTTGATAAGATATTACTAGATGCACCATGTAGTGGAAGTGGAACAGAAAATGTATTTGATGATAGATTTTCTAAAGAATTAATACAAAGATCATGCAAGACACAAGAAACATTGCTAAAAAAAGCAATTAATATATTAAAACCAGGAGGAGAAATGATATATTCTACTTGTTCTATATTAAAACAAGAAAATGAAGAGATATTAAATAAAGTTTTGAGAAAAGGAAAAATAGAAATAGTTCCAATAAAATTGGATAGAGAAATCCCAACTTTACCTGCAAAAGTTGAAGGTACTATATGTGTTTTACCAACTGAATTATATGAAGGATTTTTTGTTGCAAAAATAAAAAAAATCAAATAACCGTTTGACAAATTTGTGAAAAAATTATATAATAGTCAAGTTGGCAAAATGCCCAAAAATAATAAAAAGATAAAAGAAGGGAGAAAAGAATGGAACAAGAAGAAAACATATTAGGAAAAGAAAAAATAGGAAAACTAATCAGAAAATTCTCAATTCCTTGTATAATATCTATGTTGGTAAACTCGCTATATAATATAGTAGACCAGATATTTATAGGTCAAGGAGTAGGATATTTAGGAAATGGAGCTACAAATGTAGTATTCCCACTAGTAATGATATGTTTAGCATTTTCATTAATGTTTGGAGATGGAGCATCAGCATATCTAAGCTTAAAATTAGGAGAAAAGAAAAAGAAAGAAGCAGAAGAAGGAATTGCAAATGGAATATTATTATCTGCAATAGTATCAATAATATTTGCAATAATAACATTTATATTTTTACCATTATTTTTGAAAATATTTGGATGTACAGATAATTTAAAAGAATATGCAATGGCATATGGAAAAATAATTGCAATAGGATTCCCATTCTCTATGATAGGAACAACATTAAATTCTATTATTAGAGCAGATGGAAGTCCCAAATATTCAATGATAAGTATGGTAAGTGGAGCTATATTAAACACAATATTAGATCCAATATTCATATTTGTATTCCATAAAGGTGTAGAAGGAGCAGCCTTAGCAACAGTTATAAGTCAAATATTAACATTTGTATTAAATGTTGCCTATATAAAGAGATTCAAATCAATAAAATTATCAAAAGAAAGTTTTAAATTAAAAGCAAATGTATGTAAAAAAGTTTCAGCATTAGGAATAAGTAGTTTTATTACACAAATGAGTATAGTATGTGTTATGACAGCTGAAAACAATTTGCTTGGAAAATACGGAGCAGAAAGCAAATTTGGAGCAGAAATACCAATAACAGTATTAGGAATAGTAATGAAAATAAGCCAAATACTAAATAGTATAATAATTGGTATAGCAGCAGGAAGCCAACCAATATTTGGATACAATTACGGGGCAAGAAAATATGACAGAGTAAAACAAACTTTAAAAATTGTATTAGGCTCAAGTGTAGTAATAAGTACAATAGCATTTATATTATTCCAAACAATACCAGACAAATTAATATTAATATTTGGTAGTGGTGATGAAAATTACATGGAATTTGCATGTTTAGCATTTAGAACATATTTAATGCTTACAATAGTAAATGGTGTACAAATTCCATCAGGAATATTCTTCCAAGCGATTGGAAAAAGTACAAAAAGTGCAATATTATCACTTTCAAGACAGATTGTTATATTGATTCCATCAATGATAATATTAAGCCATATATTTGGAATTATGGGTGTATTAAGTGCAGGACCAGTAGCGGATGGATTAGCATTTATTTTAGCAGCAATATTCTTAATAAAAGAAGTTAAAGGATTAAAAGCAAATGGAAATGTTAGTGAAGTTATAAAAGAAGAAATAAAGACAAATAGTACAACTGATAAACAAATAGTAATTACAATTTCTAGAGAGTATGGTTCAGGTGGAAGATATATAGGAAGATTAATTGCAGACAAATTAGGAATAAAATTATATGATAAAGAATTTGTTGTAAAATTAGCAGAAGAAACAGGTTTAGCAGAAGAATATATTGAAAGCAATGAACAAAAAAGAGATGCATTATCAATACTTAATAATGGATATTATGCAGGTTTAAATAATTCTGATGACTTATTTATAAAAGAATCTGAATTAATAAAAGAAGTTGCAGAAAAAGAATCTTGTGTAATTGTAGGAAGATGTGCAGATTTTATATTAAAAGATAAAGAAAATGTTATTAGTGTTTTTGTTGCTAGTAGCATGGAAGATAAAATTAAGAGAGCAACTGAATTCTATAATTTAGATAAAGCAAAAGCAGAAAAAGAAATAAATAGAATAAATAAATTAAGAGCAAATCATTATAAATATTATACAGAAAAAGAATGGAAAGATCCTTCTAATTATGATATTTGTATTAATAGTGATTCAATTGGTGTAGAGAATGCAGCAAATCTAATTTGTGAAATTGTAAAAGAACATCAAGCAGTATAAAAATAAAAATGGGGTTGAATAACAACCTCATTTTTGGTCTTTAATATATAACTGAATTTATTTCATCAATTGATATTGAACCCTGTCTTAAAATATAAGGAACGCCATCAACAACTTTAACAATAGTAGAAGCAAGACCAATTTTGCTAGGACCATCATCAATAAAACAATCAACATTTCCGTCAAAATCTTTTATTATATCTTTTAAATTAGTTCCACTTGGCTTTCCGGAAATATTAGCACTAGGAGTAGCAATTGGAACACCAGCATAATTTATTAAATTTAAGGCAATATTATTTGCAGGCATACGAATTCCAATAGTATCAGAGCCAGCAGTTAAAACATCAGGAACAATTTTCTTTTTCTTTAAAATAATAGTTAAAGGACCAGGAAAGAACTTTTTTATTATAGCATATTCTATATCTGTAATGTCTTTTGCAACACTTTCAATCATGTCAATACTATTAACTAAAAGACTTATAGGTTTATTTAGAGGTCTTTGTTTTGCTTCATATATTTTTTTAATAGCATCTTTATCTAATCCATTAGCTCCAATACCATAAACTGTTTCTGTTGGAAATATTACTAAACCACCGTTTTTTATGATTTGGGCAGGTTCGATTAATTTTGTATAATCTGTATTATTTTTTAAATCTAAGTACATTTCAATCCTTCTTTCTTACCACAAATATTATACTCTCGAAAGCTTAGAAAATCAATAGATTTGAACTTTTTAGTAGAATATGGTATAATATAGATATGAGTGAGGTGGAGAGAATGAGTGAATTAGAGAATAATTTAATTGAAAAAGTGAAAATTTTAATTTTATATGGAGATAGACCTGTTGATGGAGCGGATAAAGATGGAAAAGTAGAAAGAATATTTAGGGATGAGGATGATACAGCACATTATTTTTATATAAAAGAATTTTTGCAATCTCATATGAAAGATGAAAAAGAAGTACAAGAGATTCTGGAAAAGAGAAATGACGTAAACAGTGTGTTTTATGAAATTCAAAAATTAGGACATATTGTATTTGCAGAGAATAGTTCAACACCAGATTATAAGTCAGGAATATTTTATTTACCTAAAGAAATCTCTGATAAACAGAGAAAGTCATTAAGAACACTACAAGAACAATTAGAAAAAGAAGATTATAATCTTTTGGCATTTATGAACCTTCATAGAGATGAAGAGGGAATATTAAAAGGTAGCCAGAAGCATGGTTCTGCAAAAGTTTTAGATGAATTTGTAAAAGAGGAAGAACAAAGATAAGTTGGTATTTTTTAATAATGTAGTATATAAAATATAAAGAAAGGTAGTAGATTTTTTATCTATTACCTTTTTGACTTATTGGTAATTACAATCATTTTGTTGCATATCTAAGCAACTACCATCATTCATATAAAATTTCTTTTCTGCCAGTTTATCTTGAACTCCTCTTAAAGCTTCGCCAAATCTTTGGAAGTGAACAACTTCTCTTTCACGTAAGAATCGAAGCGGGTCTACTACATCTGGATTATCTCTACATAAATCTATTAACTTTTCATAAGTGGCACGTGCCTTTTGTTCAGCAGCTAAGTCCTCTTGAAGATTAGCTATAGCATCTCCTTTGCAAGCTAAACAATTAGCGTCAAATGGAACTCCTGCAGCTGATTGTGGATATACATCTACACCATGGTCTGTATAATATGCACTTAGACCTGCTGCTTCGATTTCTTCAATTGAGGCATTTTTGGTTAATTGATGAACAATAGTACCAACCATTTCTAAATGGGCTAATTCTTCAGTACCGATATCATTTAAAATAGCTTTAGCCTTTTGGTCAGGCATCCCAAATCTTTGAGATAAATATCTAAGAGAGGCTGCAAGTTCGCCGTCTGGACCTCCATATTGGCTAATAATAACTTTTGCAAGACGTGGGTCTGAGCATTTTATATTAATTGGATATTCTAAAACTTTATTATAAGTCCACATTTAAACAATTCCTCCTTCCCAAGGCCATGGTTCTTCAAGCCATCTCCATTTGTTGCAAGGAAATTGGATTGTTAAAGGACCATAAACTTTTTGATATTTGTCAGTTAATTCTCTGTAATCTTTGCAATATTTTCTGTGTAGGCAAAGAGCTTTTTCATCATCTGGATGAGTGTCTAAATAAAGACCTAATTCAATTATAGCAAAATTTAAGCATTTGATATTTTGCAACATTTCTTCTCTAGTTGCTCTACAGTCATCATTAGAAGACATGTTCATAGTGTTTGCTGTCATTGTAGGCATAGAATTCATAGTGTTCATATTGCCCATACAATTGCAGTTTCTATTTGTATCATTCATCATTATTTATTACACCCCTCTCTGATAGTATTTGTTGCTTCTAAGAATTCGTTAACTCTCATTGATTGGCAAGGCATATAAGGACTGACTAATTCAGGGAAGATAGTTCCCATTTTTAAACCAACACAAGGTTTAAAAGTTTTATCCATGTATTGCCAAGGAACATAGCTTTGAGCTAACATTGGGTTTTCTGGAAAAACACTCATTTCATATTCTTCATCGAATCCACATTCACATTCGTCTGCAACATTCATTTCATAATTACAAGGACAAACATCATTACATTTGTCTTCAAGCGTGCTATTAGCAGTATTGCAACATGCATTATTATTCATGCAACGGCATTTTTGATATCTACGCGTAAACATATTAATCCTCCTTTTCTTGATTGTATATTACATAATATGACAAAAATAAAAAAATGTTAAAATTTTTTAGAAAAAGTATTGACAATTAAAAATAAATGGGTTATACTAAGAACTGCGTTGAGCAATAAAAAAAATATTATATGCTCCTATAGCTCAGTTGGTTAGAGCAACCGGCTCATAACCGGTAGGTCCTAGGTTCAAGTCCTAGTGGGAGCACCATTTTTTTTATTACATAAGTAATAAAAAAATTTGGACAGGTGGCCGAGTGGCTAAAGGCGGCAGACTGTAAATCTGTTCTCATACGAGTACGAAGGTTCGAATCCTTCCCTGTCCACCATATCAAATCTTAGGGTTATAAAATCCTAAGATTTTTTTTAATATAAGTTAGCACTCTGCTATTGACAGTGCTAAAATAAAGTGATATAATAATAAATGTCAAAAGAGATATAATAAAAGAAAAAGGCCGGGACATCAAGTCTTCGGTCTAAAAGCATAGGAAAAATGAAAAGTGCACAAAACAGAACCGGTCCCAAATGCGCAGTGAGCAAAAAAGTACCAGTCTTGGAACAAAACAGAACCGGTCCCAAATGTGCAAAAGGAGGTAGGTATTATGAATATTCAAAAATTTACTCAAAAATCATTAGAAGCAATACAAAGTGCACAAACATTAGCAGTAGAAAGACAAAATGCACAGGTAGAGCAAGAGCATTTATTATTAGCTTTATTAGAACAAGACAATAGTTTAATTAAAGAACTATTAAAAAAAATTAGCACAACAGATGGGCTAGAAGATGAACTTAGAAGCATAATTAATAATATGCCAAGAGTTACTGGAGGAGCAACACAGAGTGATAGTATTTATGTGTCACAAGATGTTAATAAGACATTGGCTGATGCAGAAAACATTGCTAAAAAAATGAAAGATGAATATGTTTCTGTTGAACATATTATGATTGGTATTTTTGACAATGCTAATAGCAAAATTAAAGATTTATTACGTAGATATAGTATTACTAAAAATGAGTTTTTAAAGGCTTTGTCAGATGTTAGAGGTAATACAAGAGTTACTTCTGATAATCCAGAAGATACTTATGATGTGCTTAAAAAATATGGTCAAGATTTAACACAAATGGCAAGAGAGCAAAAACTAGATCCTGTAATTGGTAGAGATTCTGAAATTAGAAATGTTATTAGAATTTTATCAAGAAAAACTAAAAATAATCCTTGTTTAATTGGTGAACCAGGTGTTGGTAAAACTGCTATTGCAGAAGGATTAGCTCTAAGAATTGTTAGAGGAGATGTACCAGAAGGCTTGAAAGAATGTAGTATATTTTCTCTTGATATGGGATTGCTTATTGCAGGTGCTAAATATAGAGGAGAATTTGAAGAGAGGTTAAAAGCTGTACTACAAGAAGTTAAAAAGAGTGAAGGACGTATAATTTTATTTATTGATGAAATTCACACAATTGTAGGTGCAGGAAAAACAGATGGTGCAATGGATGCAGGTAACTTGTTAAAACCAATGTTGGCAAGAGGAGAGTTACACTGTATTGGTGCAACAACTTTAAATGAATACAGACAATATATTGAAAAAGACCAAGCACTTGAAAGACGTTTTCAACCTGTAATGGTAGACGAACCTACAGTTGAAGATACAATTTCAATTTTAAGAGGATTGAAAGAAAGATATGAAGTATATCATGGTGTAAAAATATCAGACAATGCTTTAATATCAGCAGCAACATTATCACATAGATATATATCAGATAGATTTTTGCCAGACAAAGCAATCGACTTGATTGATGAAGCTTGTGCGATGATTAAAACAGAAATGGAATCAATGCCAACAGAACTTGACGAAGTTTCTAGAAAAATTATGCAATTAGAAATAGAAGAAACAGCTTTAAGTAAAGAAAAAGATGAAATCTCAAAACAACGTTTAGCAGATATTCAAAAAGAAAAAGCAGAGCTAAAAACTAAATTTGATGCAATGAAGGCAAAATGGGAAAATGAAAAAACTGCCATTGGAAAAGTTCAGAAATTGCGTGAAGAAATTGAGCAAACTAATGCTCAAATTGAGCAAGCAGAAAGAAGTTATGACTTAAATAAAGTTGCAGAATTGAGATATGGTAAACTTCCAGAATTACAAAAAGAACTAGAAAAAGAGGAAGAAATTTCAGAAAAGAGTAAAGAAGATGGATTGTTAAGAAATAAAGTAACAGATGAAGAAATTGCAAAAATCATATCAAGATGGACTGGAATACCTGTTACTAAATTAATGGAAGGTGAAAGAGAGAAAATACTAAATTTAGACAAAATTCTCCATAAGAGAGTAATAGGTCAAGACGAAGCTGTTGAAAAGGTTTCAGAAGCAATTATGCGTTCAAGAGCCGGTATAGGAGATCCACGTAGACCAATAGGTTCATTTATGTTTTTAGGTCCAACAGGTGTTGGTAAAACAGAACTTGCAAAATCACTTGCAGAAGCACTATTTGATGATGAACACAATATGGTAAGAATTGATATGTCTGAATATATGGAAAAATATTCTGTTTCAAGATTAATTGGTGCGCCTCCAGGATA
>CAKPDZ010000009.1 GCA_934149155.1 uncultured Clostridia bacterium
CTTCAATCCTCTCTAAGTATAAAGTTAAGCTTTTTTCTTAATTTTACCTTATGTTCTTTTGTTACTCTTGTATTTTATCATTTCTCTTTTTCTTATTCAAGTGTTTTGAATAAAAAAATATAGACTAGTATTACTAGTTGTTATAATTCCTAGTCTATAAAATACTAATCTATTTTTCTATAATAATAGAACATATTTTCCTACACTTGCAAGAGTTTTTAACATATTTCTATCATTCCATCACTTCTTATTTTCCCTTTTATTATTATAATTTGGTTCATTGTATAATTTCTATAAACATAATCAGCTCTAGCATTGTAAGCTTTTATTTTTTAGTAAATCTCATCGCCTTTTCGCATCTTTATGTTGATCATCTCTATTTTTTTGCAAAAAATCGGCGTCCTCCCGTTCTAATTTTTTATTTTTAATTCTTAATTTGAGCCTTTTCTTATTTTTTACTAAACAGGACTCAGGTCTACCTTAATAAAGTGCTACTCTAAACCCGATGTCATAGACGCAACTGCCCGTAGAGCTGTTGCCACGGTCTCTCGCTGGGTTGTTGCCACCATCGAGGAAGCAAGAGCCACCACGAATAGCACACGGAAAGCCCGTGTTAGAAGTATACTCTAGTGTCCATTCAAATACATTTCCTGCTATATCATATATTCCTTGTTTGCTAAATGCATCATTTGCTCCCGTTGATAATAATATCTCAT
Source organism: uncultured Clostridia bacterium (assembly GCA_934149155.1). Taxonomy (GTDB): domain Bacteria; phylum Bacillota; class Clostridia; order TANB77; family CAG-508; genus CAG-269. The sequence continues at coordinate 717 of CAKPDZ010000009.1, forward strand.
CATTATTCGAATCTTTTTTTCCGTATGCTCCATTTGTCCAATTTTCTAATTCGTAAGTCTTAGTATCCAGTATAGCATATTTTGAATTCGTATTTGTTATATTCCATAAATTATTCCTGTAATTTCCCCAATTTGTACTATCTGTTTTTAAATCTGCTTGTGCTGTTCCTTTTGTTTCTAAATATTTTACTACTAAATCCCATTGCACTCCAAACATTAAACTACTTGTATATTTTCCACTTTCCATTTTACTTGCTAATTTTTGTGCTTGACTACATGTCACATAATTATATGGATATGTATTTTGTTTTATTACTGGTATTTCTTCTGGTGCTGTTGTTGATGAACCTGATGTCTTTGGTTTATCTTCTATTCCTGTTTCATATTTTCCTATATAAAATCCTCCATTTTGGTATACACTTTTTAACATTTTCTGCTTTAATTCTGTGTATTGTTCGCTTTTTAATCCTGTTGTTGCATCTGAATAATATTTATCTTTGTAACTTGTTCTTTTTCTATAATCATTTGTATATGTGTGTAAATCTGTTTCTATCGCTGTATATTCTTCGGTTGTAAAATCTTTTATATTTAGTCCTGCTGTTGGATATACTTCTGACGTTTTTGGCACCTCTATCCACACATATTGATTTCCTTTACTATCTTGTATTGTTAATCCATCTTTCAATGTTGTTCCTTCTACTTGTTCAAATCCTTTTGGTAAATATGTTCCTTCTGTTGTTTTAGTTGGCTTTTGACTTGTTACTGTCGTTGCTCCTCCATTTATTTCTTCACCTGGTTGTTTTGGTTCTGCATCTATATTTACTCCTATTTCTGTTGATAAATTTTCTTTTGTCTCATCTATTGGTGTTTTTAGTAATTTTACTTTTACTGTCATTGTTGTTTGTTCTTGAGCTTTTAATGTTGTTTTTTCAAGACTACATTGTACTTCAAAATATTCACCATTTGTACTTGTTGCCTTTGCTGTTAAATCTGCTGATAAGTCTGCACTTTGATTTTTTACTGTGTATGTTGCTATTGCTGTTTGTCCTTTGGCATTTAATCCTGATACATTCATTGTTCCTTGTGTTTTATCAGCAGTATTTATTGTTGCTGTTGTAGTTCCATCTCCACTTGTTTGCGGTTCTCCTACTAATTCTACTTTAAAATTATCTGGATTTCCTTCTGATTTTGCTGTTCCGTCTATATTCAATCCTACCTTTGTTATTGCTGCATATCCTACTGCTACTAGCAAGATTGCAATTAATAGTACTCCACCAATAATTTTACTATTTGTTCTTCTCATTTTACTTTTTTCATCCTTTTTTAATATATTTTTTATGATTTTCCACTTTTTGTGGATTATTTTTCTTTAAGGTACATACTTAAAGATTAATATGATAATAATACCAATGTATTTAGGCTTTTTATTATGAATATAAAATTATAATAAAAAAAATTCTATTTTATGTCGAAAAAGTGTTGCTAAATAAAACTTTTATTGTTATAATCAAATTGAACTTTTTTTCTTTAAGTATGTACCTTAAATAAATTTTTTAGTATTTTTGACATGTTTTATTCTATATATTTATTAAAAATATAAAAAACTCAAGTTATATCTTTGTACATTTAAAATATAACTCGAGTTTTTATTTATATATATTATACTATTTTTCTAATGCTTCTATTTCTTTTTCACTCAGTCCTGTTATTTCTGCTATTTGTTTTATTGGCATTTTTTGCTCTTTTAATTTTTGAGCAATTTCTATTTGCTTCTGTTTTTTTCCTCGTTTTAGCCCAATCTCTTCTCCATATTTTTTTCCTTCTTCTCTAGCACAATGAAGTGCTGACTTTTCTTCTAGATTAGACATCAGTCTAATCTCTGATAATCGTTTTACTTCTTCATCTCCTGTTAAAACTTCATAGTTTTCAACTGCTTTTTTTACCTTATCATTCTTCTCACATGCCATTTCTAACAACTCCCCTCTTTCCATGTCCAGAAATGAAAGCCAATGATTTATTGTTCTAGTCATATCTGGATTTTCTTTTCTAAACTTTTCTAATTCTATGTAATAATATTTTACATCATTATTTAGTTCGTATTCTCTGTCGTCTTTGGCCACTCTTATAGTTTCTGTTACATATTCCGGAGATTCTATAAATGAATAATCTAATATTGCTATTATTATTATTGGTTTTAATTTTCTATAATCTTCTCCTGCCCCTAATTGTTCTGTTATCTTCTTGCTTGCATAAAATGTTGTTCTTTTTTCTATATTTTTATTATCTTTTAATTGGATTTCTACATTTATAAATTCTCCTCTTTCTAGTTCTACTCCTAAATCTAGTATTCCAAATTTTTCATTTTTTGCTAATTGCTCTAATCTTACATCATGTAGCACTTTCTTTATCTTTATCTTTTCTCCTAGCACTGATTCTAAAAATTCTTTTAAGAATTCCTCATTTTCTTTTCTTGTAAAAAATGCTTTAAACATTATATCACTTTTCATCTTTAGTTCTGGATTTATTTTTAAATTAAAACTCATCCTATCGCTCCTTCCATTATAACGTTTTTTGCTTGTTTTAGCAATATCTTTTATTTTACTTTTTATAAAAAACGTGTTTAATAAAAGTCATAGGCATCACTCTCCGTCCTGTATGATATTTTTTAATACTGATTTATTTCTTTGAATAAAACTTTTGAAAAAAATCAAGATTTTAAAATTTGTTTTGTCATTCCTAAGTTGTATTTGTACTTCAAGTTTCAGTACATAAATAATATAACATATTTTCCTACACTTGGCAAGAGTTTTTTATAATTATCTTAATTCAATTTGTCCCTTTCTAAAGATTTGTAACACATTTTCTTAAAAGCCATATTATATATTATCAAAAGAAAATCCTAAAGATTTACTTTAGTTAAGATTGTTATAGCGAAAGGGGGTTTTAATATGCCAGAAAATAGAGGATGTGGATTTGGTTTCGGTGATGATTGCTGTTGGATAATCATCTTAATACTTTTAATTTGTTGCTGTTGTGGTGGTAACAGAGGAGGATGTTGCTAATAGTCCTTTAGACATATAAGAAGCCCCTTTTTTTAAGAGGCTTCTTTCTAAATATTTTTTATATTCTATTTTATTTTTCTTGCTTTATATCCTAAAAATCCTACTACTGCTATTGCACTAATCATTCCTATTACAACTACTGGTGTTCCTGCCTTTGGAATTGGATCTGGTGCTACTGTGTTATCAACAGGGATTCTTGTTAATTTTATTTTTGGTGTTACATCTGATGTTTGTTCTTTTGATGTTCCGTCAAAGTCTTTGTATGTAATATCTACCTTTTCGTTTGTATTAAGTATTTGATCAATAATTTTTTCATCAAATTCATCTTTTAATTTCAATTTGTATTGAATTGTTGCTGTTTCACCTGCTGGTAATTTTGATAAATTCCATGTTATGCAATTTGTTTCTGGATCTATTTTTGCAGATACATTGCTAACATCTATTCCCTCAACATATGTCATTTCAAAATTATCAACTATATATTGTGGAAAATAATCTTTTACTACGATATCTTCTAATGCATTATCTATTGGTAATAAATCACGATATATTCTTTCTGTGATTGTTTTTTCTATTTCATCATCATTTATTTTATAGAATTTTCCCTTTGTTGGATTTTCTTCTGTTCCAAATACTGTTTGAATAACTTGACCATATGTGTATGTATTTGTTCCATCTGTTCTGAATGTTGCATCTTCATTATCTATACCTGTAAGCATTGTAATTAAGTCAACATTTCCTAATGATGTCAATGTTGATTTTGTTGTATTTATTACATCTGTTAATCCATTATAAGTAACTAAGTCATTATGTCCTACTGCTAAGTTTGGTAATCCGTCTGTTAATACTATCATGTATTTATTGTTGTCTGTTGATGTAAATTGGCTTTTTGCAAGTCTTAATCCTGAATCTAAGTTTGTATATTGTCCTGTTCCTTTAATTGCAGATATTTTATTTTTTAATGATGTTACATCATTTGTAAAGTCACTAACTTTTTGTGCATCAGCTTCTGTTCCTGTAACTAAATATCCATTTTCATCTTTTTCAGTTCCTGTTGAAAATGTCACTACTCCAATTTTTAGTGATGTTGGATTTGCTTTTAATAAGTCTTCTACTAATTTATTTGCAGAATTTAACACTAAATCTTTTCTTGTTGTAGTTCCACTTACTACTTGATCCATACTGCTTGAACTATCAATAACTAACATCATTTCTCCTGATGGTATTATTGATTTTGCTGCATTGTTAACTTTTAATTGTAATGTAACTTCTTTTTTTGTTAAGTCTGTTTCGATAAGTTTCTTTTCAAAACTTGCTGATTCATTTAATTTTATTGTACATACATTGTCTTCTACTACTGACATTGTAACATCTGTTGCTTTTGCACTTGCAAATACTGTTGTTGCTATCATTGTTATTAATAAAAATATTATTAATGTAATTCTTTTTTTCATTATAAACACCTCACTGTTTCATTTTATCATATTATGGTAACTTTTTCAATACTTATCTATCTAGTTTATCTAAATTATCTAATGCCTTTCCTGTTCCAAGTGCAACACATGAAACAGCATCATTTGCAATCATAACATTAATGCCCGTTTTCTCTTGTAATAGTTTGTCTAGTCCATCTACTAAACATCCGCCACCTGTCATATATATTCCTCTATCACTTATGTCTGCCGATAATTCTGGTGGAGTTTTTTCCAATACTGAATGTACTGCATCTACAATCATCATTGCTGGTTCTATTAATGCTTCTAACATTTCACTTGAATATACTTTTATAGTTTTTGGCAATCCTGTTGTTAAGTCTCTGCCTCTTATTTCCATATCTACTTCTTGCATTTTTGGATATACACAACCAATATTAATTTTTAAGTCTTCTGCTGTTCTTTCTCCTATCATTATGTTGTGTTTTCTTTTTATATATTTTACTATATATTCATCGAATTTATCTCCTGCAACTTTTAATGAAGTACTTTCTACAGAGCCTCCTAATGATATTACTGCAATATCTGTAGTTCCGCCTCCGATATCTACAACCATATTTCCACATGGTTTTGCAATGTCTATTCCAGCTCCAATGGCTGCTGCTATTGGTTCTTCTATTAAGAATACTTTTCTAGCTCCTGCTTGGTTTGCAGCATCTATTACTGCTTTTTTTTCTACTTCTGTTACTCTTGATGGAATACATATCATTGTTCTTGGTGCAAATAATGATTTTCCATTTATTTTGTTTATAAAATATTTTAACATTTTTTCAGTTACTGTATAATCAGAGATTACACCTTCTCTTAATGGTCTTGTAGCTACTATATTTCCTGGTGTTCTTCCTAACATTCTTCTAGCTTCTTGTCCTACTGCTAACACTTCTTTTGTATTACTGTCAACTGCAACAACTGATGGTTCTCTTAGAACTACACCTTTTCCTTTTACATATGCTATTACTGTTGCTGTTCCTAAGTCTATTCCTATGTCTTGACCAAATCCAAATTTAAACATTTTTATACATTCCTTTCTTATTAAGCATTATTTTTTCTTCTATCCTTTGTTTAAATTCATTATAACTACACCTGCTATAATTAATGCTGCACCACCAATATTTAATCCTGTTAATTGTTCTTTTAAAATTAGCCAAGATGCAATTAATATCATTATTTGTGCCACTCCATTACATATTGGTGATATAAAACTTAAATTTTCAAACATCATTACAATTCTTGTATATAGTAAAAAACTAACTATATAGCAAACAAATCCTAATGCACTAATTAAACTGATATTGAAATCAAATTCTCCTGCGGAAATTGAAATCTTTCCTGCATTTCCACCTTTTTTCATTAATATTAATCCTGATACTGTAAATATCAAGTAACAAACTATCATTAAAATTTTCATTATATCTTTTCTCCTTATTTTCATTTTTCTTCCCTTTCTTGGTTTTTTTCAGTTTCCTTTATAATATAAATTGGTCTATTTTTTACTTCTAAATATGTTTTTGATAAATATTGGCCTATTACTCCAATTGAAAATAATTGTATTCCACTAACAAATACTATTATACATACAAGTGATGGCCAACCTGATGTAGGGTCTCCATACATTAAGGTTCTAACTATAATAAATATAATTGCAAGTATTGCAATTACACAAAACACCAGACCTAATACTGATGAAAATATCAATGGTGTTGTGGAAAATGCTGTTATCCCTTCTAATGCATATTTAAACAATTTCCAAAATGACCACTTAGTTTCCCCTGCAACTCTTTCTACATTTTCATATTCTAGCCATTTTGTTTTAAATCCAACAAAACTAAATAGCCCCTTAGAATATCTGTTGTATTCCTGCAAAGAAATTATTGCATCTACAACTTGTCTTTTCATTAATCTATAATCTCTTGCTCCATCAACCATCTCTATATCTGACATTTTATTTATTATTTTATAAAACATTCTTGCAAAAAAGCTTCTAATAGGCGGTTCACCTTTTCTTGTTACTCTTCTTGTTCCTACAGAATCATAACCTTCATTTACAATTGCATCATACATCTTTTTTAATAATGCAGGTGGATCTTGTAAATCTGCATCCATTAATGTAACATAGTCTCCGGTTGATGCTTCAAGTCCAGCAAGCATTGCAGCTTCTTTTCCAAAATTTCTTGAGAATGATACATATCTAACTTTGTTGTCTATTTTTCTTAACTCTTTTATTTCATCTAATGTTTTATCTTTTGATCCATCATTTACAAATATATATTCAAAATCCACAATATTTTCAAAGTCTTGTTTTCTGATTCTTTCCATTTCCTTGTAAAACAATGGTAGTGCTTTTTCTTCATTATAGCAAGAAACTACTACTGATATTTTTTCCATATAATTCTCCTTATTTTACTAAGATATTATTATTATAATATCTAGAAATTTTTTTTAATTCTTCATTAACATATTGAACCCCATATTTTTCTATTAAAGTTTTTTCATCTGAAAACAAATTTGTTCCAAGTGCTAATCTATTTCCACTAATTTTAGCACCTAATGCACCTAATGTTGTTGGGTATAAATCCATTGTAGAATATATCCTATTGGTATTTTCTACTTCAACAGCAGGATTTATTATTACATTAACAACTTTTTTATCATATTGCTGCTCTTCTTCTGGTTCCAAAAAATTAGCTTGCATTGTTAAATGATCTCCTGTAATAACTATTGTTGTGTTGTCATAAAAGTCTTGTTGTTTTATCCATTTTACAAAATCTCCAACTCTTTTACTTGAACATGATATTACATTTTTATATTGTTCATCCCATTTATTAGGACAATCTTTACATAAAAATCCATCTGGAAAATGTGTATCTGCTGTTAACATTGTAAAATTAAATGGTTCTTCTTGATTTGCTAAATTTAATATTCTTTCTTTAGCATACTCAAATAACTGATCATCTGTAAATCCCCACCAAATTTGTTCTGATGCCTTATTTTCTTCTTTTGCAGATTCAAAATCCCATATTTCATAATCACCATGTTGTTTAAACAAATTTCTTCTTCCTCCAAATGAAGCATCAGATCCTACTAAAAGATAATTATGATATCCATTATTTTTCAATACTTGTCCTATACTATATGCTCCTGGTAAAAATGTACTATATTCTCCCATAGCATTGTCCTCTATCGATAGTTTTAATGGTACTCCTGCTGTTTGTGCAGACATGGCTCCTACTGTCCATGTAGAACCTGTAAGTGTATATGCACCATCTAATTTTCCTGTACTTGAAAAATTCATATTTTCTTTTGCTAATTTTGATATTTCTGGAATTAAATCGTCTTTTGATAATCCTCCATCTTTTGTGGAATAGTATGTTGTTTCCATTGATTCAAGAAATATATATATTAGGTTTCTTTTTTTCTCTGGAAATTCTATTTCTGTTTTTTCTGGTCTTACATATTCATTTGCTATAAAACTTGAATCATGACTTTGATTTTCTATATATTGCTTTATATCTGTTGTTTCTATTATTTTATTAATACTAATAATTAGTATTAATATTGATATTAATAAACTTGTTAGTGTTGTTCTTTTTCTTTCAGCTGTATGTATTTCTTTTATTATTTTTATATCTTTTACCATAGGATATATTAATACAAATGATATTATTGCAGTTGGTAGTATTACTTTCCACAAGCATTGTTTAAAAAATCTAAATATTATATCTGTATTAGTTCCTTCCATTGGTACTTTTAAATGAAAGATTATTTCATCCATTGAAAGATGTCCAAATGTATCGTATAGCCAATCTATTGTAACTGTGGTTCCAAACGCAATTAGTAAGAATATCACAATGGCTATACAAGCAATTCTCTTTTTCATCTGTTATATATTTACTCCTTCGTTTGTTTTTGTATATATTTCCAAGAATCTTTACACATATCTTCTAATGTTTTTTCGGCTTTCCATCCAAGTTCTTTTTGTGCTTTTTCTGGATTTGAATAACATGTTGCTATATCTCCAGGTCTTCTTGGTGCTATTTTATATTTTACTGGCTTTCCTGTTGTTTTTTCAAATGCTTTTACCATGTCTAAAACACTATATCCAGTTCCTGTTCCTAAGTTATATATATATATTCCTGTATTCTCTTTTTCTAATTTTTCTAATGCTTTTATATGTCCTTTTGCTAAGTCTACTACATGTATATAGTCTCTTACTCCAGTTCCATCTGGTGTATTGTAATCATTTCCAAATACTGATAATTGCTCTAATTGTCCAGATGCTACTCTTACTACATATGGCATTAAATTGTTTGGTATTCCTTGTGGTTCTTCTCCTATTAATCCACTTTCGTGTGCTCCCACTGGGTTAAAGTATCTTAATATTGCTATATCCCATGTATTGTCTGATTTATATAGATCTTGTAATATTTGCTCTATAAATAATTTTGTTGTTCCATATGGATTTGTTGTTCCTCCTATTTTACATTCTTCTGTTAGAGGAATTTTTTCGGGTTCTCCATATACTGTTGCTGATGAACTAAATATAAATTTTTTTACATTATATTTTTTCATTGTTTCTAATAATATTACTGCTCCTGATATATTGTTTTCGTAATATTCTAATGGTTTTTGTACTGATTCCCCTACTGCTTTGTATCCTGCAAAGTTTAGTACTGCTTCGATTTCATTTTCTTCAAATACTTTTTCTAATTCTTTTCTATCTAAATAGTTTACTTCGTAAAATTTGAAGTCTTTTCCTGTTATTTTTTTTATATTTTCTAATACTTCTGGTTTACTGTTTGAAAAATTATCTAGTATTACAATTTCTCTTCCTGCATTTAATAATTCGATTGCTGTATGACTTCCTATATATCCAGCTCCACCGGTTACTAATATTGACATGTTTTTCCCTCTTTCTTTTGATTTTCTTTGTCCCCTTTTTCAGCACCTGTATTGTACCACTAAATTATAATTATTTCAATAGAAATTAATAATATATTGTTTTTTCATACCTTGCTGTCGCAATCTGCATATTAAAAATACTAGTATGTAGATTGCTCCATATCGCATTCGCTTCGCTCATTTGGTCGCTTACGCGGTATTTCAAAAACAATATATTATTAATTTTCAAAAAAAAGAATATTAGTAACTAAAAAGTAGGAAATTCTCATCCCTACTTTTTTATAATTAATATTTTTTATAACATATACTCATATCTACATTTACTCTTCCATTTTCAACAGGAGCATAAACTCCTGGTACTGATCCGGAACTAGTATATTGCCACATATTATATCTATATCTATAATCTGTTGGTCTATTAACATCACCTGTATAATGAGCAACCCATATATCACAATTATTTAATTGGTTCACATCTAAATTATCATAAAACCAATTTCTACTTGCATATACAGCTGGTGTATATCCTGCATTTCTTATTGTTTCGCAAAATACTCTACATACAGCAGTTCTTGTTGCCACATCTAATGGATCTGCTCTTCCATCTCTTGACGGAATATATTCTGTATCTATAACAATAGGATATTTTACATTAACATTATGTTTTCTTACTAAATTTAAAACATAATTTGCTTCTTCTACCGCTTCTTGTTCATTAATAGCTTGTGTAAAAAAATATAATCCAATATCTATTCCATTTTTAGCTGCATTCTTAACATTTCTTTCAAATTTAGTGTCTGTTACTATTCTTCCTGTTTCATATCCTCTATATGCAGCTCTTATTATTGCATAATCTACTTTACCTGATTTTCTAACTTCTTCCCAATCTACATTTCCATTGTGTGAACTAACATCTATACCATATCTTAAACTTAATTCTTTAAATTTAAATTGTTGAGCATTTGATGTGTTTCCTTCATATACTTTTACATTTGTTCCGTTAACAGTTTGATTTCCTGCAACATCTAAATATAAATTCGTTGATTTTGATTTTATTTTGTAATATCCATTTCCTGCAACCTCAAAACTCCATAATTGCTCTTCTTTTCCATTATATTCAGCTTGTACAACATTATCATTTTCTACTGTCAATACTTTATCTGAATGTCTTGCTGTTATTTTACAATATGTATCATCTATATATTCTATTTTAAATATTTGTTGATTTACACTGTCATATGTCCATATCTGTGTATTTGCTCCATCTTTGGTAGAACCTGCGTCAATATCTATAACTTTGCTTTCGTCTTGTTTTATAGCTATATTATACGAATCCGAATCTATCATTTTTGTCTTTTCAAATTTGAATTTTTGAGAATTTGTTTCATTCCCTTCATATATTTGTACATTAGCTCCATTACTAGCATTTCCTCCATTTACATCTAAATATAAATAAGAATTATAAGCTACTATATAATAATTTCCATTTCCTGCACTTTGTAAAATCCATTTTTGAGCATCAGTATTATTTCCTTCATATTGCCAAACATTAGAACCATCTGTCTTTCCATTACTTTGAACATCTAAAACTTTTCCTGAGTTAACAGATTTTATTTCATAATACTTTTCAGTTTTATTATATGTTAATTGAAATTTTTGTTGTTGTACATTATCATTAGTCCAAAGTTGTACATTTGCACCATTATCATATGAACCAGCAGAAACATCAATATATTTATTATTACTTAAAATTGATTTTATTTTATATACTCCATCTTCAATTAATTGTTCTCCTTCAATTTCTTGTTCAGCTTTTACTAATTTGAATTTTTGTGCATTTGTTTTATTTCCTTCATACATTTGTATTATTGGATTACCTTCCACATTTCCTCCCGGAATATCAATAAATAATCCATTACATCTTGCAATTATATAAAAATATCCATCTCCTGCATCTTTTATTATCCATTGTTGTATTGTTGATGTATTATCTTTGGAATTTTGTACAATTGCTGTTCCATTCGTATGTTTTCCATCACTTACTTCTAATATTTTCTGAGATTTATATTGTTTTATTTCATAATATCCATTACTTAAATAACTTATTTCAAATGCTTGTGTTTTATTTACTACATTTAATCTATTTTCAAATTTTGCTTTTGCATTATTTGAATTAGAATTGTTTTCTATTTGTAGAGCTTTATTCTCATTTGACTTAGCTATTATATTATATATTCCATCTTCTATTGTTTTTGTACTTTCATTTTTTTCTGCTTTTACAAATTTAAATTTCTGTGCATTTGTTCCATTATCTTCATACATTTGTACATTTGCACCATTGTTTTTATTTCCACTATTTATATCTAAATTCAAATCATTACATTTTGATATTATATTATAATATCCATCTTCTGTTTTCTTTAATATCCATTGTTCTGATTCTCCGTTATGAGTTCTATATTGTATTACATTAGTATAATTGTCTTGTCCAGCATATAACACATCTAATGATTTATTTGAATGTTCTGCTGTTATTATATAAGCTTCAACCTCTTTATTGTATTTTATGTCAAATTTTTGGTACTCCTTTTTATTATTTTCCCATATTTGTACATTAGCAACATCTCCGTATTTTCCATCATCAACACTAATTACTTTTCTTTCGTCTAATGCAGATTCTATATAATATGTACCATCTTCAATTTTATCTGTTTTTAGTTCTTCAACTTTATTAAAACTAAATTTCTGTGCATCTGTCTTATTTCCTTCATACATTTGGATTATTGGATTTTTTTCTACATTTCCTCCCGGAATGTCTACATATAGGCCATTACATCTTGCAATTATATAAAAATATCCATCTCCTGCATCTTTTATTATCCATTGTTGTATTGTTGATGCATTATCTTTTGAGTTCTGTATAATTTTAGTCTCATTTGTATGTTTGCCTTCATCTACTTCTAGCACTCTTGCAGATTTCTTTTGCTTTATTTCATAATAACCATTGTTTAAATATTTTATTTCAAATGTTTGGTTTGTACTTGCCCTGTTTAGTTTGTTTTCAAATTTAGCCTTTGCATTATTTGATACCGCTCCGTTTTCTATTTGTAAAACTTTATCTTTGTTTAATTTTGTTCCAATTGTATATATACCATCTTCTATGCTTCTTGTACTTTCATTTTTTTCTGCTTTTACAAATTTAAATTTCTGTGCATTTGTTCCATTACCTTCATACATTTGAATATTTGAACCATTAGATTTATTTGCTCCATTTACATCTAAATTTAAATAATTACATTTTGATATTATATTGTAATATCCATCTTCTGTTTTCTTTAATATCCATTGTTCTGATGCCCCATTATGAGTTCTATATTGTATTACATTAGTATAATTATCTTGTCCGGCATATAACACATCTAATGATTTATTTGAATGTTCTGCTGTTATTATATATGCTCCAACTTCTTTATTATATTGGACATCAAATTTTTGATATTCTTTTTCAGCTTTATCCCATATTTGTGCATTTGCAACATCTCCATATTTTCCATCATCAATACTTATTACTTTTCTTTCATCTAAAGCTGATGCTATATAATATGTACCATTATCAATTTTATCTGTTTTTAATTCTTCTACTTTTGTAAATTTGAATTTCTGTGCATCTGTTTCATTTCCTTCATATAATTGAATTTTTGATTTTTCAACTGCACGTCCACCTGGAATATCTATATATAGTCCACTACATCCTGATATTATATAATAATATCCGTCCTCTGCTTCTTTTATAAGCCATTGCTGTGCCATTGTATTATTACCACTATATTGCTGTAATTCAACACAGCTCGCTTTACTTGCTCCTGGAACATCTAATACTTTACCTGAATGTTCAAATGTTAGTGTATAATATCCATTTCCTATACTAGTAACTTTTATTTCTTGGCTTTTATTTATCCCTTTTGATTTACTGTTTAATTGAACCTTTGTTGATTCTTCTTTTGACTTATTAGGTATTTCTATAACCATGTCGTCATTTTTTTTAGAAGAGATTGTATATACACCATCTTCAATCTTTTTTTCATCTACTACAATTTCTTTACTCTTTTCTTCGTTATTTTCTTGTATAGTTGCTTGATTTACCTCCTCTTCGTCTTTTGTTTCTTCTTCATTTTCGACTTTCTCTTCTGTTTTAGTTTCTATTTTTTCATTTTCTTCTATTGTTTCTACTTCTGTAATAGCATAATTAATAGTAGGAAAAGATATTGTAAAAATCAATAAAAATACCATTATTATGCAAAACAGTTTTATTACATATTTATTCATATAAAATTCATTCCTTTCTTCTATTTTTTTCTATTTCTATTATATATTTTTCTTCTTTCTAAATCAATATTAATATGTAAAAAAAATTTGGCATTTATTGCCAAATTTCACATTTAAATAATATATAATTTCCAATTTTAGAATTTTCTTTTATATTTGATGACTGTACATACTCTATTAAATCAGTATCATCTGCTTCAACAATTATCCAACAAATTTTATATTTTTTTACTAATTCATAGAATTCATCCTTATTGTATACATAGTTATGAACGTATATTTGTGATAAGTTTACTCTTTCTTCAATTTCGTCATCTTTCAGCTTTTTCATATAATGAGCTCTTGAATTGATTAATTTTATTTTAGTACTAATTTGTCTCATTGTACAACTATGAAGTGGTTCTTGAGGTGTAAGCACCATAACTTCATTTTGATTTTCACTTTGACTTAGTATATAATTTGTCTGATCTATTATTTCTTGTGGTATATTTTCTAAATTTTCGATTGGTTTAAAATCCGCATATATAAATTTTCCAGTTACTATTATTATTAATGTAGACACTATTAATATACCAAACTTTATTTTTTTGTTTTCTACTATTTGTATTCCCTTTGTAATTGCATATGTAATTGCAAATTCAATTGGTACTAACCATAATACTCTCCAAAAAATCTCTGTTCCTGTTAAATATTTAGAAATTATCTTTGAAAGCATAGGATTCCATATTGTACATAAATTTATTAATGTTATTATTCCAAAATATCTTTTTGCCTGTGTATCTCCTATTTTTAGTATTATTGCTGTAGCTATAATATAATAAATCAAAAAAGTGTAATTTTTATAAAATTTAATATAATCTAGTATACTAACTTCATTTCTAAGTACTGTAAAGGAATCTGCAGAACACTTTATCAAAACAAATAATATCAACACATATATTATTACTGGTATAAAAGATATTATTAAAAAGCCTATATCTTTCCATTTTTTTTGCACTAATTTTAATATTCCAAATGCCAAATATGTAAATGGAATTAAAAATATAGCTGTAGAGCTTAAGCTTAATGAAAATAAATTCGCTAATGCTAATATTATAATATCCTTTTTAGTTATTTCTTTGTCTAGCTTTATCAAGGATGATATTATCATAGTTAAACCTATGCTTAAAAATATAGTTTTTCCCTGCCATCCTCTAGTCAATAAATATCCTGGTCTAAATCTATTAGAAAAACCTGTAAATAAAAATACAATCTCTAATACTAGCAAAAATAATTGCGCATATTTTTTATCTTTAAAAAATGTTTTTGCTAAATAATAATATGCAAAATATGATATCACTATAATTATGCAAGGTAATAATGAATGACATATAACTGCTGGACTAATTCCAAATGCTTTTGACCAAATTGCTACTTGTAATTCAATGCTTGGCAATAATTCAGTAACATCAAATGGCATTTTTCCTTCAACTTTTTCTCCCATACTAGGTTCTGTCATATATAACTCATCAGTATCTATATTTGTTAAACTTAAGCTAACATAGTAAGAATCATCAGCATTTTCTTTAAATGTAAGAGTTGTACATATTATTTGTACTATTACTAATATTATTGCTAATATTGCTATCAGATTCTCTTTCTTTATATCAATTTTGAATTTACTTTTTTCTTTTTTATCTTTTTCTTTAATAAGATATGATAATATAACAGTTACTATATCAATTCCAATAACTAAACAAAAGGCAATTTTAAATGAAGTATGAATCAATATACATGGTGTTAATATTATTTGATTTATTCCAATTAATAATAAAAATCCATACACCAAATTATTTTCCTTTTCTTTATCTCCAACTAATTTGCTTACAATATTTCCAAATCTATATATTACAAAAAACATAATAGCAAAGAAAATAATACTTTTTATTATCATTAGTTTCAACTCCCTTTTATTTTACCATTTAATATCTATTTTTAATTTTTCTGTAATAAATTTGTATATGCTTAAAAATAAATAAAATAAATTTAAACTATATACCTTTTTTACAATAGCGACTTTTAGATTTTTTCTACATTTAAAAAGTGTATATGTTATCTTGAGATACTTAGTTGTTCTCCATTCTTTAAAATAGTTGTCCAAGAATTCTATATTTTCTTTGTATTCTTTTTTAAATTCTTTTCTATTTTTTTCAAATACTCTAAGCATCAATGATATTCCTAAATGTAAAAAAGCTATAGAAGATAATACTTCAATTTTTTCTTTCGAGCATCCACTTTTTATGTATTCATCTTTGATATCAATCATTACTTGTTGTATATTTTTTGCTTCGTTTTCTTTTAGTGTATTCATTGCAGAACCTTCTCTTACCATATAACAGTACAAACATTCATCTACAAATGATATTTTTTCTATCTTTAAATATACTAGTGCTAAATACATCATATCTTCTAATATTCTTGGTGGATTTTCAATCTCTTTTATTTTTTTCAATATTGATGCTTTATATATTTTATTCCACAATGCTGTATTAATTGAAATTATTTCTTCTGGAGATTTATTCATGTCTATTATTTTTTTATCACTATATCTCATTTCTCTTGATAAAATCTTGTTAGTTTTTGCATCTATTCTTTCAAATCCGGCATATTGCAATATCTGAACTGTTCTCAGTTATATTTTTATATAAGCTCTCTAAAAAGTTTTCTTTAACATAATCATCAGAATCCATAAATGTTATATATTCACCTTTAGCTTTTCTTATTCCATCAATTCTAGCTTTCCAAACACCTTGATTTTCTTTATCTATAACTTTTACTCTCTCATCTTTTCTTTCAAATTCTTGTAATATTTGTATAGAACTGTCTTTAGAACCATCGTTAATACATATTATCTCTATCTCTTTTAATGATTGATTTATTAAACTTTCTAAAGTTTTTACAATATATTTTTCAGAATTATAAACTGGTAATATTACACTAACTTTGATTTTATCGTCCATTTTATTACTCCTTTTATTGCTCTTTTTTATTATCTTTATATTCTTTTATTGCTATGTAATGATCTAAATCTTTTATTTTTTCATTTAATGATGATATTCTAATATTATCTATAAATGTTTGTATAAGTAAAAATACGATTACTATAAAAAACACAAAGTTTACAGGTGCCATAAATCCTAATTTTTCTGATAACCATTCTACCGCATTTATAAAAATACTCATAAAAATTAATACAATACTTCCTAACATCCATATTAATGAATTTTCAACTTTTAACTTAGCTTGTTTGATTTTTTTTATACACAAAAAACATGAATATAAAGAAGCTATTATTAATATAATTCTTAAATTCAAATTCATTTTTCTGCCTCCTATTTATCATTTTTTCTTGTTATTGCTCTTATAAATAAAATTGAAAAGAACATATTAACCATATATTGCATTGATTTTATTGGATTTAAATAGCTCTCTCCAAATTCTCTGTCTGACATCTCAACTTGTACTTCTTTAACTTTTAATCCTTTTTTTAGCATATAAACTATTGTATCTGGTTCTGGTGTTAAACTAGCATTTGTTACAAAACGTCTAATTGCAGACTTATTATATGCTCTCATTCCAGATGTTGGATCTTTTATTGTTTTCCCTGTTGTTATTTTTATTGCTAGTGATATTAATCTACTTCCAATCATTCTCATTGTTTTTGGCTTTTTCTCTGTAACAAATCTTGAACCAATTGAAACATCACATTGATTTTCTTCTATCTCTTTTACTAAGTCTTTAAGATATTTGGCTTGGTGTTGCCCATCTCCATCAAATTGAATTACTATATCATAGTCATTTTGATAAGCATATTTCATTCCTAATTGTATTCCACTTGTTAATCCATAATTAATTGGTAATGACATACAGTTTATGTTGTTTTCTTGACATATTTTTTTTGTATTATCTTTTGAACAATCATTTATTACAACATAGTCATAATTTGTATTATTTCTTACATCATTTACTGTTTTTACAATATTTAATTCTTCATTATATGCTGGTATTACTATTAATACTTTCACTTTTAATTCTCCTTATTTTTTAAATTTTCTATTTGAGAATATCTTAATAATTCTAATTCATATTTTTCCCTATTTTGTTTTACTACTGTATCTAGTATTACTCCACATTGTGCTATTATTAATGCAAATGTCATTATTCCTGTTGCTAAAATAGCTGATGGAATTTTTGTTATAAAGCCTGTCCTAAAGAATTCTGATATTACTGGTATTCCAATAAGTAGTCCTATTACTACAAATATTAATGATATTATCCAGAAAAATTGACGTGGTTTAAAATCTTTAAACATTTTTATAATTGTTTTTAATACTTTTATTCCATCACTTACTGTATTTAATTTTGATGAACTTCCTTCTGGTCTATCTCTATATACTATTGGAATTTCTTTTATTATAAATTTCTTATCAAGTGCATGTAAAGACATTTCTGTTTCTATTTCAAACTTAGGGCTCATTACAGGCATTGTTTTTACAAATAACTTATTAAATACTCTATAACCTGTCATTATATCTCTTAAGTCTGTTTTAAATGCAACATTTATTGATTTTTTTACTAGATTATTTCCAAATTCATGAAAATGTCTTTTATTTTCTTTTTGATATGTACCATTTGTTAATCTATCACCTATTACCATATCAGCTTCTCCATCAACAACTGGTTTTATTAATTTATGTACTTCTTCTGCTGGATATGTATCATCACCATCTACCATTACATAAATATCTGCTTCTATATCTCTAAACATGCTTCTTACAACATTACCTTTTCCCTGTCTATATTCATGTCTTACAATTGCTCCATTTCTTTTTGCAATTTCTGCTGTTTTATCTTTTGAGTTATTATCATATACGTAAATATCCGCATCTGGTAATTCTTTTTTAAAATCTTTTATAACTTTTTCTATTGTAATTTCTTCATTATAACATGGTATTAATACTGCTGTTTTCATTTTATTTTTCCTCCTTTATTTTCTTTATAAATTTTCCTATTTGATTTTCATCAATAGTATAAAACATTGCACTTAAAATTGCAAATATACTCATCGCCTGAATCTTATATGTAAACCAACAATGTATTGATGAATGACCTGCAAATGCTATATACCAAATATATGGAACTATGGATATACATAGTAATGGTATTACTACTTTAAAATCTTTAATTTTCTTTCTATATAAAGCAAACATTATAACCCAAATTACTGTAATTCCTATTAATATATATTTGGCTATTGGAATATAAAATATCTCAAAGTTTTTCTTTATTGCATCTAATCTCTTTACTGGATATTGCTCATTTCCATTTGCTCTAAATAATAATTGCTCTATTGCTAATGTAATTGCATCTTTCTTTAATACTATAGATGCAATTACCCATTTTGTAAAAAATATTAGTCCATATCCAATTGCCCATAAAATGCCTAATTTTATTATGTAGATTATTAAATGTATAATTTTATTTTTTTCTTTATATAATTTATCTTCTAATAATACTGCTAATATTAACGGTAATCCTAATGCAACTAATGGATATGTTAATAAATCAAAATATGTTGCAAATGCTCCAATTATAAAAAATGTAATTGGCATATATTTTTGCTTTCCTTTTTTATACATTAACATTATTGCTATCATTGAAATTAAAGTTATTATAAATATACTACTATATTGAATAGACATAGGAATTATTGCGATATACATTAAACACATAGTTGTAGCTAATGCTATTACATATTTCATTCCTAATTGTTTTCCAATCATTGCAAATGTAATTCCTAATAAAACAATTAATATAAACATTAAAATATATCTTATTTCTAAATAATTAAAATGCATTAATAATGGTCTTAATATAACTTGAATTCCATGCCAATATCTTGAATATTCATGGTTATTTAACTGGTCTGTTTCTATATTTGTCTTTAATGCTGTTAATGCGGTATCATTATTTTCGTAAAATGAATTTTCAAATGCTTTTTCCAGTGCTCTCTGATTATTATATGTACCTTTGTTATAAGCAATATTTAACATTAATGTGTCTGTATGCATATCTAATGAGGCCCCTACTCCAGTAAATAATGGTTTATTATCCCACTCGTTTTCTATTTGTTTTTCTGATTCTGCAATATGTCCTCTAATATTATAATCTGGTAATAAATAACTTGCTACTATTGCTGTTGAAAACAATATTGTAATTCCAATGTATATTAATAGATATGAACATAGTTTCTTTAAACACTTATTTAACTTATTTTTCATTTGATCATCTTTTCCTCTTCTTCTTTATTTTTCATTATAGGTACAAATATTGTTAAAGGTACCATCAATACAAGGATATATACATATCTTAAAGTAAATGCAATTGGTGTTGCTATCATTAGTGTCCCCCAGTTTAATAATGCTGGTACTAATATTAATAGATTTTTATATCTTTTATTTTTTATAGTTATTACAAAACTTAATAAAGATAACCATGCCCATAATGCTGCACTAATAAGTCTTATATTAGTTAATTGAGGTACTATTGATTTTCCTGTTAATTCCTCTATAAAGTTTCTTTGTGTTACTCCTGCAAATGGTTGTTCATTATTCCAATTCAAATATTGTATATATGAATTAGATGTTATTTTATTTATATCCCAATATCCTAAAGTATTTAGCAAATACTCTGCTACATAATATTTAGGATTTTGAACTAAAATTTGAAACCAAATTTTTATAAATTCTTTTTTATGTGTACTTAAAAATTCCTCATTAAAATTTTCATTCCATTTTATTGAATCCACTATATATGGTGAAAAATTGCTCTTTATTACATCAATTGGACATATTTGATTCATAAATTCTTTTTGTTTATCATTTATTTTTCCATCTTTAGTAATAACATAGCAAATTTGTTGTAATGGTATTCCTAAGCTCTCTGATGATTCAGTACTTACTCCAATTTTCTTATATATCGGACCTTGTATACAGTAAAAAACTAGTATACTGACTAAAGATGCTATTGTAAATTTTTTTAAATTGTCTTTTATTTGTTTTCTATATATTATTAAAATTAATATAGTAGTTCCAAATATTATATATATACCATTATTTCTTAAAAAAGCTACAAAAAACATACTTATTATATATTTTAATATTTCTACATTTTTGTTTAGATTTTTTGCATCTTGATAGATAATTTCCATTATTGATATTACATATGCTAAAAGTGCAGCTGAAAATATCGAATCTTTCCAATTTGACATTACATATAATGGTACTAATTTAAAAAACATAAAAAATGCCATTGTTATTATTAGTATTATTGGTTTAGCATTTCTTTTGTATAACCAATATATTAAATATGAAAACACTCCTGCCATAGCAATAATTTGTATTATTGATATTAGCCCCATCCCCCTTGTTATATCTCCATCAAACAAATCTATACTTGCTTTTATTGACAATGTATATAATAGAGGATGATGATTATCTATTTTATCAAGTCCTATTGATTGATTTATTGAAACTCCTGTGTCACCATATATTCCTCCTGGGAATGCAGATAAAATATATGGTGACCATGCTAATATCAACATTACAAATATTATAAAATATATTCCAATATTTGTTTTTCTATTATTTTTTTCTTCTGTTTCTTTTTTATTAATTTTGTTATATATGATTTCTATAATAGTTAAAATAACATATGCTAAAATTGCAATTCCCAAAAAATATATAAAATCTTTAGCTGTAATCTTATTAAAGTATACCTCACTTATTTTTGCGTAAATGTTTGAGTTAAAAACTAATTTTTTATCCAATAATAGCATAAATGAAAATGCTATTACAAATAATATTTTACATATTCTATATATCCATGTACTATTTTTATAATTTTCAATTATATCCTCTTTCATTTTTCCTCCTAGTATTATACTAATATACTTTGCATAATTCCTAACATTACAAAAATTCCACTCACAATTGTTATATTAAAATTTCTATTTTCTTTGTTTTTTACAATTATATTATTACTTGACAAGCAGAATAATAGTAATGGTAATATTGGAATAATATACCTAGTCTGATATCCTCCAATATTTAGTGAACCTACTGGTGAAAAAGATAAATATAAAACTAAACTTGTCATTCCATATACAAATAAAAATGTTAATATCATTACCACTTTATTTGAAATTTTAAAATTATAATCATCTTCTGTTATTGCTACATATAACATAAATAACATTAATGGAATTAAAACTACTTGACAATTTTCTGTAAAGAATTTGTCATCATGTAACATCTTATACCAATTCATATTTAAAAATGTATTTTTAATATGGTTTGCTGCTACTTTTATATCTAACACAGGATTATGTAATATACTGTTTATTTGTCCTGATACACTTATATCCCCAGCTGCTCTTGTATCTTCTTTTATATGTGTATTTTTTACAGCTATAATCCCAATAACTAATATAATTGCAGCAATTATTGATGTTATTATTATAATTGGTAAATATTTTTTATTTTTCTTTAATGTTTCTTTAATAGGTAATATTAAAGCAATACAACCCACCAATATATATGCCATTGATTTGGCTGTTAACATTAATAGAAATAGTCCTACTAATATACAAAATTCTTTTAGATTAATTGTTTCTTTTTCATGTTTTAATTTTAAGCAATATGCAATAAATATTGCAACTGTTCCTATACAATACCCATCAATTGAATATGTTGAAGATAATACTAATGCCATTGGCATTAAGAATATAACTGCAAATATATTCTTTTTATATGGTATTAATTTAAGTGCTATTGTTATTAAAAATGTGTAAAATACTAAATTAAATATTCTCCCCATTATATATATATCAATTATACTTCCTCCTAATGTTTTACCTATAAATATTCCTAATGCTGCTGGTAAATATCCTAAACAATTATATTCTGCTGGTGTTGAAGGAATATCTTCTTTATTAACTTCATTTGTAATATTAGGTTCATATTTTTTTTCTAAAAACGGGTTTATTGTTGAAAATTTTGATATTTGTGGTAATTGTTCTATTCCAGAATCAGTTATTGGATTTTCCGCATAATCAAAATTTCCAAATGCTATATTAAAAGCTGTCATAAAATGTTTTTTTTCATCAATAGCATGATTAAAGTTTGTTGAAATAGAAAATATCATCCCTAAATTTAGTGTTATTATTATTACATTTTTTAAGATATTATTTGATATATATATTGCAACAATGGCTCCAATTAAAACAGCCATCATTCCAATAGACATTCCTCTAGATAATAAAGGAAATTTAGCAACAATTATACTTGCTACAATTATTGTTAATGCTCCCAAAAACAAATATAAATATGTAAATATTTTTTTATACTTATTTTTTTCTAATGTTTCAATAGCGTCATTAACAAATCTTTTTCTAAAAGTCCCTACTAAAATTAGTATTACAATATACATTATTAATCTACACAATGAAAAATTATATGTAATCTCGTTAAAATTTCTATTTACTATATTCACCATATTACTTGCATTGCAATATCCAATTTCAAATATCAGCATTGTAATTATATATATAGCAAATGTCAAAAAACTTAGTATTCTTTCAGAAAAATTAGGTAATATAATCCTTCTTTTTTGTATTGCGTTTTGCTCATCCATATTTTTCTCCTCTAATTTATTTTATTATAATTAATCTTAGGTAAATCTGTATCTAATCTATAATTTTTATTATAGTATGGGTCACCTTTAGCAATTACCTTAGACCATCTTTTTACAAATAATTCATATTCTTTTGCAAATCTTTTTTGTTTTTCAGAATTTTCTGTATCTTCTCCTCTTGATTTTGATTCATAATGATATGCTTCAACAAATGGATTATATACTATTAAATACTTAGCAGTTCTAACTTTTAAACAAAAATCAACATCATTAAATGCTACTGCTAATTTTTCATCAAACCCTAGCATATCTATATATAATTGTTTTCTTACCATAAAACATGCAGCTGTTACAGCACTTAAATCTTGAACTATATTTATATAATCATCTCTATAAAAGTCCTTTTCTGAAATTTCTCTGCTTCTATGTCCAGCTAATCCTCTTGTTCCAATTGTTACTCCTGCATGTTGTATTGTTCTGTCTGGAAAATACAATTTTGCACCACATATTCCAACATCTGGTCTTTGAGCATACATAAGCATTTGCTCCATCCAGTCTGGAGTTATAAATTCTATGTCATTATTTAGCATTACTATGTATTCACCTTTTGAACATTCTACTCCATAATTTACAATTGCAGAATAATTAAAATAGTTTATTTCGAATTTGACTACTTTTATTCTTTTGTCTTCATTTGATATTTTTTCATAATATTCAAATGTTTCTTTATTTTTACTATTATTTTCTACAATTACTACTTCATAATTTGAATATGTAGATTTTTTTAAAGAATTTAATAATTTTTCTAAATCCTCTATATGGTCCATATTAGGTATTACCAATGAGATTAGTGGATTTCCTTTTATTTTATAATTAATCTTATATTGTCCTTTAAATTTTCCATCTTGTATACTATCATATTCTAAATTCATTCTTTTCAAGTGTTTTTCTATTATTTTTTTCTCATCTTCAATATCTACATTTATCTGTTCTGTAGTTTTATGATATAATATTTTTTGTATATGTTCTATTTTTCTTGTTTTTTCACTTATTTGTAAAACTATATCATATATTATATTTTTATTTAAATTTTCTAGAATTTCATTATGAACTTTTAAAAATGTAGTTTTTATAGCAATAAATCCATCTATATAGTTTTGAGAAATGATTGTATCTCTAGCAAAACCTGGTTTAAAATGTGGTTCTATTCTTTTATCATTTATTAATTTATCATTGTCTGAATATATTAATATACTATCTCTATATTCTATTGATTTTACAAGTTCATATAACGTAAATGGCATTAATTCAATGTCTTGTCCAATAAATATAATATAATCACTCTTAGAATTAGCTACTATATTCTGAACATTATCTTTTTCTAAGACTGAAATTTGATAATTACTATATGTTTGCTTTTCTATACTGTTTATAAGTTTTTGATTATCATTACATATTATTTCAAATTTTAAATTTTGACATGATTTATATTCTTTTTGTTTTTCTAATTCTACTTCATTTGGTTCATTATTTGCAATCCAAGTTGCATATTCATCTAAAATCACTTTTCCAAATCTTATTTTATTAATACAAGTTGAATATAACCCTTTAAATCCATTATTTTTTATATATCTTAATGCAGATTTTATATTTGTTATATTAATTGCTTTTAAAACCTTTTTTATTTTTCTTACTAGAGATTTCATTCTTTCTCCTCTTCCTTTTTTTACTTCTTTATCCCTATTTTTACTAATATGTCTTTTAGCTTTCTTTTTCCTCTTCTTAAGAATCTATATGTTTTACCATGATTATCTACATATACAGGTTGTACTGTAGCTAACTCTTTTGAAACCCTCATCGCTTCATCACTTGCTAAAAATGCATCTTTTTTATATAACTTTTCTATTTCTGGCAAATTATTATAATCTGTTTCCAACATGTCTTTTACAGCTTTTAAGAAATATTCATATCCTTCTTCTAATGGATAGTCTTTCATAAATTCTTTTCCAAAATCAGACATATTTTTAGCAATTTCTGGGTTATCTATTATATATGCCATTGCACTTGCTATAGCTTCTGGTGTTGGTTGTGCTAGTAGTACTCCATCATCTGGTAAATCATAAATATTATTTTCCTTATATAATTCTACTACTGGTAATCCTGCAGCCATCATTTCAAATGGTATTCTTGAAGGGTTTGAAGCACTCATACATAATCCAACTTTACATTTGTTATATAATTCATTACATTTTTTTATTGGAATTATATTTAAGTTTTCACATTCAAATTCAAATGATGCTGGTATATTAGAACCATATAAATATATTTTTATGTCTGGCTTCATAGCTTTTAATATTTTTAAAGCTTTTAGTCCTATATAATCACATCTTCTTGGTTTTTCTGGTTGATATACATAGCATACTGCATTCTCTTTTTTTACATTTTCTAATGGTTTATATGTATTTAAGTCAGCACCAAATGGAAAATATTCTGCTGGTTGATTAAATTCTGCCTTCATTTTATGTGATAACCATTTTCCAATTGTTACAGGTAAAAATCCATATCTATATGAATTTTCAGTAATTAAATATTGATCTCCCATTGGGAAGAACCAAGGTTCATAATCTTGTATAAAATATGCTTTCTTTTTAGCTGGTAATTTTTTTACAAAGTCAATTGTTTGCCATCCTGTTGCAAATAATAAGTCATAATCTTTTTTCATATCAAATCCAACATACACTCCTGCAGTGCATGGCTCATACCAATCATTTATTTTTTGTCTTACTATTTCAGATGTAGAGACTCCATCTTCTTCAAAAAACAAATCACATTCATATCCAGCTCTTATTAGTGCATTTACATTTTGAATTATAGTTCTATGTCCACCAGAACCTTTTCCAGGATGTGGGATTACCCATGCTATTTTCTTTTTTCCATTATCTTTTGGTGGTAAAGAAGCTATCATTAAATCTCTTCTCATTTGTTGTTTCTTTTTGATTTCTTCTGGTAGTTCATATAAACTTGATATTTCATCTTGTATTTTACATATTTCATTATATTCTATTTCAGCTCTTACATCTGTTGATACTGAACTTCCATGCTTTCTATAATAGTTTAATGCCTTGGTATTCCAACTAATTTTTCCATTTTTTAATATATTATAATATATATACCAATCTCCTGCTACTCTAAATTCTCCTGCTTTTTCAAATATTTCTGAATAGTCTTGTTTTTTCCATATTACACTTGATACATTTAAAATAGTATTTGTAACACTTAAATGATTTATTATTTCTTCTTTTCCTGTCCAAATATATGATTTATTCCATTCTCCTGTTCTACACATATCATACCAATCATCACATCTTGGACGAATAAGATTGTTTTCTCCATCAATTTTTGCAGATTCACAATAAGATAATACCATTTCTGGATCATCAAATGGCTTTATTAATTCCTCTACAAAATCATTTTCTGCTGAGTCGTCAGCTTCTGCAATCCATACATAATCTCCTGTTGCAATATCAAATCCTTTTTTCCATTGTTTAAATACACATCCTCCACTATTTTTTTCATTAACAATAAAATGTATTTTTATTTCTGGATATTCTTTTTTTATTTTTTCTATTTTTTCATTTATAACTTGTACGCTATTATCTGGTGAACAATCATCCAAAATTATCAATTCATATATTGGGTAAGTTTGCATCAATATTGAATCTATTCTTTCTATAATATAATTAGCATAATTATAATTTGGTACTATAACACTTACTTTTTTAGGATTTTCTATATTTAATTTTTTCTTTTGATTCTTGTATATATCAATTTTCTTACTCATATATATACGTCCTTTCTATTTTACAATTTTTTTAATTTTTCTTTTTACTTTATTCAAAAATGTATTATTGATTGCTGTTTGTAATCTTTCTCTTTCTTTATTTGATTTGTTTAGTTCTTCTTGCAATAATTTATTATTTTCTTTTAAATTATTATTTTCAAGTTGTTGTGCATTAAATCTTTCATTTAAGTTATTTATTTCTGTTTGTTGTGCTTCGCTTCTTATTTGTAAGTTTTTTAGTTCTTGTTTTGTTCCATCAATATTGAAATCATGATTTTGAGAATAAAATTTCCATACTTCATCATCCCTAATTTCTTCTTGAATTTTGTTATCTAATTGTTCAAATAATGTTATATATTTGCTTAAATTATATTTATCAAATAGTTCTTCAATTGATACAAATCTTCTTAATGAAATTGTATATAATATAGCTCTATACAATATATATTCTACAGGTAAATTAGGCTCATTCCATTCTTGATCAAAGAAATAAAATTGATTATCAATTAAAAAACAATTTTTAAATGTCATATCCCACATTCCGTTTTTTACAAAATTCAAATCTTGTATAATGCTTTTATCCTTAACTTCAACCCTATATTTTCCAAATGCTGTGTTTTCATAATTGTTTTCTTTATATGTTTTTACAGATATTTGTTTTATATAATTTTTTATAATATTGTCAAATTCTTCTACTTGTCCTTTTTCTAATTTTTCCGTTAATACATTATTTAATAGATATTTTTGTTCTATATATTTGCTTTTTATTTTATCCTCATCTATATAATCTACAGTTTTTATATTATTTTCTTGTAATATTTTGATGTTATTTTTTATATTTTCATAATGCTCTTCTGCTTTTTCATTTACAATTTGTTTTTCTACATAAGTATTTGATATTTTGGTTATTAATCTGTATTTTTCTTTTCTTAGATTGTTATATGATATATAATTATATGTAGTATCATATTCTTTTTCTTTCTTTATTACTTCTACTAAAAATGAATTTGCAAAAAAGGTAAACATATCTTTATCTGTTTTTAATATCTCTCTAAATACATCAATTTCATTAAATAATATATCTGATTTTCCAGTATAATATGGATTATATTTATCAATACTGTTATATTCTGGTAATGCATCATCTGAAAATATGACATTAGGTCTTCTATAATCAGGTAGTGGATAATAAAATCTTGTTTTATATCCTATTTCATTTAATTGTGTTTCTATATATCTTTTGGTATATGTCTCGATTTTTTCATATTCATTATTATATCCCAATAAACTTGTAAATTTCTTTTCTAATATATTCTCAGGATTTCCTGCCCAAAACCTTAATCCAAACTTGTTATCTACTGCTAACAAAATTCTTCCATCCATCTCTAAAAAAGCTTCTAATCTTCTAACTAGATTTTTCAAATTTATTTTTTCATTTTCATTTATTCCTATTAATATTATTATATCAAACTTTGCATCTATATTTTCTAACTCTTCTATTTTGCTAATTTTTTGAATACTAGAACATTTATCAATTAAAAATTTTGTTAATTCTTCACTTTTATTTCCCACTTCTAATACTTTTTGTGTTTTATTAAATGGATACCAGTTTAATATATTAGGGCTTTGAAATATTTCCAACTTTTTTCCCTCCTTGAATTGAAATTTTTATCTTTCTACTTTTTCTACTTTTATCTTAGAGTCTAGCCTCATTAATCCTACTGTATCTTTTGTTGATAATACTTCAATTAATAATGCATCATATTTTCTATTTAATACTTCCAATTCTCCTTTATGATTGAAATGTGTACAACTAAATGATAATGTATATTTACCTGGTGCTACATTTATAACTTGTTTGAATTCTGCTGTTACTATATCACCTTTTTTATATTCTCCTGTAGCTACCTTTTCTATCAATGTATTAGTTCCTGCCATTTCCAATCCTTTAAAGTCCTTAACTGTCATTGTAAATATAGGTTCTTTAACATCTTGTTTAAATAGAATCTTTGATTTTAAAACTACCGTTTTATCATTTTCTAATACTGAAATATAATTTCCATTCTCATCAAACATACCATAGTCTATTACCTGTGCTGCACCATTTCCATAATCTATTAAATTAGGATTTTCATTAAAATGTGTTTTCCATTCTTCTCCAATTACTTCTTCATTGCTTTTATAATTTGGATTTTCTTCAAGTATTTGACTGTCTGTTTGAAGTCCTGTTTTGCTTTGTTTTTCATCTAATCCAACTATAATTTTCTTATATTTTTCTACTCCTTCTTTTACATCCCCATCGAATATCTTTCTTCCAGAGTCTATTATTATTGTTCTTGTACAGTTTCTTAAAATATCAGTAATGCTATGTGTTACAAACAATATTGTTTTTCCACTTTCTTTAAATTGTTGAAATTTCTTAAAACATTTTAATTGAAAAGACATATCTCCTACAGATAACACTTCATCAACTATTAGTATGTCTGGGTCAACATTTATTGCACAAGCAAATGCAAGTCTAGCAAACATTCCTGATGAATATGTTTTTACTGGTTGATATAAATGATCACCAATATCCGCAAATTCTATAATCTCTTGTTCACGACTTTTTATTTCCTCATTAGTTAACCCCATAACTTGCCCATGTTGATAAATATTTTCATATCCTGTTAATTCTTGATTAAATGCTGTTCCTAATTCTAGTAATGAGCTTATTTTTCCTTTTGTTTCAATGGTACCAGAAGTTGGAGTAACTACACCTGTAATCATTTTTAATAATGTTGATTTTCCAGCTCCATTTTTTCCTAATACACCTAGTACTTCTCCTTTTTTTACTTCTAAATTAAAGTTATGCATGGCTTCAAAAACCCCATGTCTTTCTACTGCTGGAAATAATGTTTCTATTATTCTATCTTTCTTTCTAGCAAACATTTTATACCCTTTTGAAAGTCCTTCAATTTTTAATACCACTTCTGATGACTTCTCATTCTTCTCATTCTTTTCATTATTCATATTTCTGTTTTATCTCCTTTTTAGTAATTTTAGTATCTCATATCTTATTTTAAATATACCTCTACCGATAAATGGCATATTCATAATAATAAAGTTTTCAATGTAGTATATTGGTGTTTCTGTTTTGTACAATTTATGAAATATCCCCCAACCTTTAAAGTTAATATTTTTTTTATTTTTTATGTCATTAAAATAATTAAATGCCTTTTTATTTTGTTCTTGTAACTCTTTAGAAAACTTGTCCTTATTATTTACATATGTTCCAAAGACCCCTAATTTTACATTTATAAATAATTCTCTTACTTGCTCTAATTTTTCAAATCCATGAGATATTTTGTTTGTTCCAACTTGATTATTGCCATGTTGTCTATACTTAATATATTTTTCTGGCATATATGCCAATTTTCCATTTAAAGCTACTATAAGACCAATCCAATG
>CAKPDZ010000010.1 GCA_934149155.1 uncultured Clostridia bacterium
CATACTTTCCACCACCTTTTCATATTTCGCTCGTTCCAACTTGCATATTAAAAATACCATCAGCAAGCTCAACACTAGCGATATTCAGTGATAGAAATAGATGGCAAAAATCGACAATTTATGACTAAAACTACGCATAAAAAATAGATGATGTACTATTCTTATTTTTCCCATCATCTATATAATTATATTTTTGAAACACTCAATTATTTGTTTTTTACCATTCTTTACTATAAATTGCTATATTGTTTTACCATCAAATTGTTTTGAATATACTATAAAATAATAAAAAAACAAAAGGAGGAGTTTTATTATGGGAAGAAAAAGAGCAAATGTATCAATTGAAGTAGAAAGAAAAGAACAATACGAACGAGGTCAACGAATCAAAAAAATTAGAGAAGAAAAATTGAAAATGAATAAAACTCAACTTGCCAGAGAAATCGGTACATCTAGTCAATTCTTAGGGTTTGTTGAAGACGGAAAAGGTAATCTTGTTTACTACAGTTTAAGAAGACTTCGTGAAGTAAGTGGCCATTCTGCAGACTATATTTTGTTTGGGCTTGATGATACTTGTATAAATAAAACAAAAAAATTATTAAAAAATTATACAGAAGAAGAAATTATAAAATCTTTAGATATCGTAGAAAATCTAACATCAATTATCAAGAAATAGTAAAAAGAAAAATTTTTAAATTAAGATGGACATTTTGTTCATCTTATTATTTATAATATGTAATAATTTTTTTATATCAGAATATAATATATTATATTTTGTAATTATTTTTAAGAATTTATTGAAATGTATTGACAAAATGAAGTTTTAGCCTTATAATAATAGTTGTTACATCGCGGGGTGGAGCAGTTGGCAGCTCGTTGGGCTCATAACCCAAAGGTCGGAGGTTCGAGTCCTCCCCCCGCAACCACAAAGTAAGTAGTAAAGAAGTAAGTTAAATAATTAATTATTTATTTAGCTTATTTTTTTATTGTATAGGAAAAATCGAAGATTTTGGATATACAACAAAAAAAGAGAAGATATAAGTGGTAGCTTATATCTTCCTGACTTTTAGTCTTGTTTTGACTCTTAACAATCTCTTGCAATTGCTAAATATAATATTATACTTTTTTTAGTATATGTCAAATGTTTTTCAAAAATTCGTTTTTACATAAATTGAGTAAATTGTGCCTTTAATTACATATTAGCTAAAACTAAAAGTAATATAATTCCTATGTACATAAATGCAAATAAGGATAATCCAACAATACCTGTTATCATTCCAGCTTTTCCCATTTTACTACCAGTTCTTCTTGAAGATTTAACACCTAATACAATAGCAGTAATTCCTGTTGGTAAAGTAATATACCAAAATAAAGCTGAAACAATAGATATTATACCTAATACAAGAGATACTATATGTATAACAGATTTGTTTCCATAATTTTCTTCCATAACTCAAACCTCTACTTTCTATTTTATTTTTAATTCATCAACTAACTCTAGTGTATCAAGATTATTTATTTTTAATGCTGTTTCAGATATAGTGTATAAATTATTATCTATGTATAAACCTCTTAATAATTTAGAATTGTTATAGTAATAATAGTTATAAGCTGATTGATTTTTATTTTTCTGTGAAGTTTCATGGGTGATAATTCCTTTTAAGTTAAACCCATCTTCTATATTTATATTATATACAAAATAACCTTCTGCAACATAAGATTTATTATAATTTGTATAAGAACTGACAATAGAAGAATATGAATCGCTTGAAGAACTTATTTCAAAATCTTCACTATAATTATTAACAGGTATTGCTATTAATTGTTTTTCTTTAGAGAACAGTAATGCCTTTGGATTAGTTAAAATTGCGGATGTCGTTCTTCTATCTCCTATTACAGTTTGAGATAATTGAATAGGATTATTAACATCAGTTACATCAAACAATGCCATTTTCATTCCTATTATTTTAGATGTTGTAGATTTTACCTTTCCACTTGAACTTTTATTGACAACTTCTTCAGTTTCCATCCCAATCCCTATTAAATGATTTTCATCGTATGGATGTAGATATGTACTATATCCTGGTATATGCAATTCTCCTAATATTTGAGGATTGGTTTCATTGCTTAAATCTATTACGAATAGAGGGTCAATAGTTTTATATGTTACTAGATAAGCTTTATTTCCCATAAATCTAGATGAATACATCTTTTCTCCTTTTGCAACATAATCAGAAATTCCTATTTGTTTTAAGTTTTCATCAAATATAGCAATTCTTGCTCCATCATTGTCATATAGAGCAACTCTTAAATGTCCGTTTTGCTCATCTAATGAATATTGATTTATTGTCTTTCCAGATATTTTATTTTTTGTATTATAGGATACATTGCCATCTTGTGAAATATCGAACTTATATATTTCTGTATTATATCCACTTGAATAATCGTAGTCATCATAATATGTGAATACTCCTATAATGCCTTTCCAACCAACTAACTTGCTTATAGGTAGTACATCATTATCATAGTCATATTTTTGATCTAATAAATAAATACTATTTTCTGATACATAAGCATTTGAAATATCAATTAAATAAGAACTTATATCTATATTTGCACTTGCATTATCTAAGTCAACTACTGAAATTATAGTTTGCTTTTTTGTTTTTACATCTTTTAAATATTTTATATTTTCAAGTGGTATTTCTTGTTCATTATTATCTTCTTTATATGCTCTGACAACTTTATCATCATCTTCTCTCAATTTTCCTGAAGCAATAACATATAATTCATTATTTATACATCTTGATGTATAATATGGCTCATATAATTCATAACTCTTAACTAAAATAGGGCTTGATTTGGTCGTTATATTATAAATTTTTACAACAGTATTACTATTATAACTGTAATATGAAGAAGAACTTGAATTACTGCTCTTTGTAGAAATAACTACTAATTCATTTTTATATAAAATCAAATCTTCAGGAACACTTCCATCACTTGATTTTATGGTTGCCTCAATTTTAATATCTTCTGGATTAAGTACATTTGTTATTATTACGTTATTGTCAGATATTGAATAAATGTAGTCTCCATCTGTTTTTGTAATATCAGCTTCATCAACATTTTCTACTTGAATATTAGTGGTTGAATAGTCTTTGAATGAAGATGATTGTGTAGAGTTCGTTGAAGATGTTGCAATATCAGCAGTTAAAGAACTAGGAGAAATACCACTAGAAGAAGAATCTATTAATGATTCTGGCATTGTTGCACTATTTATAGTGTCACCAAAACCATAAAGCCCATTAACTAAAAAACTAAACGGCATAGTAACAATGTTTGTGAATATCTCTTTTACAGTTGAACTATTGCCATTATATATTTTTGACAATTGTTTATCAGATTTTATTGTTTTCAATTCTGTATTATTGTCAGAAAATAATAAAAAGTTGATAATACAAAATATAATTATCAAAATGGATATAATAGCAATTTTGATTTTTTTACCCATAAAAAATTCTCCTTTTATTTTATATATATACTTATATCTTACACTTTTTTTTGAAATAAATCAATAATAAAATGAAAAAATATGTAATTTTTTGTCGGAACTTTTTGCCTATATTATGTAGTATTTAAAAGATTTTAGTGAATACTATATGCGATTAATTCGCATACAAAAATGTTTACTAAAACCTAAAAATTTTATAAAAAATAATAAACGGCAGGTGATATTATGAACAAGGAAGAAATGAATAAAATTATTGGTAATACTTTACAAAAACACAGAATAAAAAAAGGATATACACAAGAACAGGTATCTGAAAAAATAGGGTTAGCTCCTAAATATATTAGTCAAATAGAAAGGGGATTATCTTCAGGAACAATAGAAACATTAATTAAATTTTGTAACTTATATAATATAACAGCCGATGCAGTGCTAAGTCCACTTTTGAAATCAAGCATTAGAAAATCTGAGAAACAGTTTAATAAAGACTTTAAAAAATTGTGTGAAAGAGATCAATTAGCTATTGAAAAAATGATAGAGTTCTATATGAATAATTAAATAAAACAGGTATTTTAATTAATAAATATCTGTTTTTTTCGATTATTTACATATTTTTGTCTGGTACATATTGGGAACACTTTGGGTACACTTTAATAAAAAATGTACCCAAAATCACCTAATAAAACAAAAAAGGACATCTAATGAAATGCTAATTTACTGCACAAAACTAAACTTTTCATTATTCTACAAAAGACCATTTTCGGAACTCATAACCCAAAGGTCGGAGGTTCGAGTCCTCCCCCCGCAACCACAAAGTAAGTAGTAAAGAAGTAAGTTAAATAATTAATTATTTATTTAGCTTATTTTTTTATTTTTTTATTTTCCAAAAATATTTGACAAAATATGACAATTGTTGTATAATGGCGATAGATTCGGTATAGCACCTTATCTGCAAGACTAATTTTATAATAAAATATAATGCGCAAAATATTGTTGTTTTGTGTCTATTCTTGCAATAAGGTCTATCTGGTATCAGATAGATTTTTTTGGAGGTTTAAATATGAAAAAAAGTGAAGTAATGGTTCCAAACGAACCAAATGCAGCAATTTTAATTGATGCATTACAAAACATTGGTTATGACAACATTTCTGCCATAACAGATATTGTAGACAATAGTATTGATGCGGGAGCTACAAAAATTCAAATTCAATTAACTAAGGAAAAAGACGGACTAAAAATAATGTTTATAGATAATGGAAAAGGTATGACAAAAGAAATATTAAACCAAGCATTAAAATTAGGTTCAGATACTTTGCATGATAGTATTTCTGACTTAGGAAAATTTGGAATGGGATTAAGTACGGCCGGACTTGCATTAGCTAATAAAACAACAGTATTAACTAGAAATATAGAAGAAAATATAATTTATAAAAGTGTAACTGATGTTAATCTTATTAAAAAAGAAAATGCATTTGTAAAAATCCTTTGCGAAGCAGATGAATTAGATAAAATTCAATTTGAACATCTTGTAAATTATGAAAGTGGAACAATTGTAATTTTAGAAGATTGTTTTGGAATAAAGCAAAATGAATTTTCTACATTAAAAGGAAAAATAATAAAAAATTTATCAAGAATATTCAGAAAATTTATGGATAGAACTGAATTCTGGGTAAATGATACTAGAATTCAACCAGATGATCCTTTAAGATTAGAATACGAAGAATTTCCTGGAACATTAATTAGCGAAGATGATTATGATGTAAACTGGAAAGATTCCAATGGTGAAGAAAGACAAGGTACTTTACACATAAAAATTGCATCTTTGCCAGAATGTCCTAGACCTGTAGCTACTAAGTTAGGAATAAATATGAAAAACCAAGGTTTTTCTGTACTAAGAAATAATAGAGAGATTCTTTTTGGCTATTTACCTCTTTGGGAAGGAATTGTAAGACATAATGATTTAAACAGATTCAGAGGTGAAATTTCATTTTCTTCTGACATGGATTTTGCAATGGGTGTTAATTTCAGAAAAAATGGTATTGACATGGTAGACTCTATTGGCAATGCTTTAAGAAGCCAACTTTCACCACAAATAAAAACAGTCAGAAAAAAATATGAACCATCTCAAGAAACATCTGATGAAGAGAAAATGGAACATACTCTTGCCGAAAAAACTATAAACAAAATGTCAAATACATTAACTTTACCAAAAGTAAGAAAAGAAACTAGAGATATTTTAAATAATAAAAATAATTCTAAAGTAGAAAATGATAAAACACCTGATAACAGTAAAACTTGTACACCTATAAAAACTACTAATATAAACGCCGTTGCTGAATTTGAATTAAAACATATGGGTGAAACTGGCAATATTTTTGAAACCAATCAAATTGGTAAAAAAATTATAATTTCATGGAATATTGATCATGTTTTCTATAAAAAGTTCATTGCAGAAAATGTTGCAAATCCTAATGTAGTTAAGTTTGCAGACTTTCTAATTTATACTTTAGCATCTGCTCAAATTCAATATATGGCAGATGATGAAGAGAAACTATTTATAATGGATAATATTATTTCAACAATGAGCACTAATATACGAAACTTGTTAAAAAATTAACTTTTAAATTAATAATAAAGTGTCAGCAAAATAATAAGCTTACTGACACTTTATTTGAGACTATCGTAAAAGTTGTGTAAATCGGATTTCTATCTGTATATGGTACATACTTTAAAGAGTTCCTTATTTGATGCACTACACATCTTTGATATTCCATCTTAGGGTATATTGCTGATATTACATCTTTAAGCCCTGTCAATCCATATGCACATAATACTAAAATATCTTGTACTCCGCGATTTTTAAGCTCGTTTAATACAGTCATCCAATATTTTGCACTTTCATTTTCTCCAATTGTTATTGTTAAAACTTTTTTCATTCCATCTTTATCAATTCCTAACACAACATAGGCTGCTTTTTTTACTATCTATCCATTATCTCTAACATGAAAATGAGTAGCATCAATAAATACTATAGGGTATACACTTTCTAATTTCCTTTTTTGCCATTCTTGTATTTCAGGTATAATTTTATCTGTTATATCACTTATCATATCTGGTGAAAGATTACAGCCAAATATCTCCTTTTTTTGTTCTTGAATGTCTCTATCAGACATTCCTAATGCATAGATAGATATTACTTTTTCATCAAAGCCATTTGCTGTTCTTGAATATTTAGGCACTAAATTGGAATCAATTTCTCCATTTCTATCTCTAGGAACTTTTACTGGAATATCTCCCATTTCTGTTGCTACAGTTCTTTCTGGATAATATCCATTTCGATAATTATTATTATCTGTTCTTTCGTTTTTGGAATAACCAATTTTTGCTTCCATTTCAGCATCCAACACTTGTTGAAAAGCAGGGGAAAAGAAATCTTTCCAGGCTGTGTACATATCATGCATAGATTTAATATTTTTTGGATCATTCCTTCTAAAAAATTCCTCTACTATTTCATTTTTTTCTTTTTCTATTTTTTTACCCATAGAAAAATCCCTCCTTGATATTTTATATTTTATCACGGAAGGATTTATTTACACAACTTTTTCTATACTCTCTTTGTTTCTTTGTAACCCTGCTTTTTCTTATCTTCCCATTCCTATACCTTTTGAATGCCTTTGAGTTTGAGCTTGATTTTGTGATTGAATTGCTCTATTTGTATTTTCTACATTACATCTTAATGAATCTGCAAATAATTTCGCTTTTGATTTATAGTCTGAAGATTGATTTTGAGCAATTCTTCTTGTAACAGCCTCTCTTTTTTTATCATGCAATCGTTTTTCTTCATTTTTTCTTTGAATATCGTCTCTTTTTTTCTGATCCTCTTGTGAATATTTATTATTCTCTTGTGTTTGTTTTTCTCTATCATCTTGCTGTTTTTTTAATTCTTGTTGGTGTCTTTTTTCT
The DNA here is from genome assembly GCA_934149155.1 of uncultured Clostridia bacterium. Taxonomy (GTDB): domain Bacteria; phylum Bacillota; class Clostridia; order TANB77; family CAG-508; genus CAG-269. The sequence goes on from CAKPDZ010000010.1 coordinate 7,472, forward strand.
TCTTCTTGTTTTTTTATCATTTCTTCTTGTTGTGCAATAGACATACCTTGTTCTTGTCTCATACCATGAAATATAGGTTCTTTATCAGGTACATCCATTTGAAAAAATACTTTACCATCTTTTATTTCCATAATACCTGGATTCATACCTTGTTGTCTAAGCATAACTCTTCCCAATCTTAGCATTAGATTTTGTCTTAGAGTAATATCTTGCAATGCAGTAGCATCTGTTTTAACAGAAAAAATACCTGTTTTTAATATATCTGATATATGTGTATCAAATCTTGCCATTTCCTGTTCTGGTGTTCTTCCTTTTAGCATACTATCTGAAGATAAATATATATTGGCAGCATTTTTATCTGTTTCTGCTACAGTTTTTGGAAAATTAGGCAAAGTTCCTTTTTGTTCATTATCTTTAGCTCTTTGCTCGACCTTTATTAGGTTATTAGCATTTAGCTTTTCATTTATAATGTTTTGGACATCAGGTAATTGCAAAAATTGTTCCAAATAATTTGTTCCTACATCTAAGGAAATACTATCAGCTGCTTTTAATAAGTGGACAAAATCAGTTTTGTTTTGATTAATATTAAGTTTAAAGTTTTGACTATTAATTGCTTTCAAAACAGTTTTTATGTTTTTAGATTCATTATTACTTCTTCTATTATATACATCTGCTGTTTCAGTTTTATTATATATTTCAATTATATGGTCAGCCCATGATTTTATATCCATATCAACAACACCTCCACACACTTCTATTATACCATTTTTTTGCAAATTCGTCAAAAAATATTTCCTAACTGTATTTTTAAAGTTACATAAATTTGATTTATTGTTTTAAATATGCTATAATTATAATAAATATAACTACTGTTCAGTACGATTTTAAGGAGGACACTTTATGAAAGTAACAGACAAAAATATTCTTGCGAATCAGATCTTTGGAGAAGATGCAAATGAAGTACTCAATTTTTTGGAAGCAGTTGCACCCGATAAGCATGAGTTCAGAACTGAAGCAACATTTTTGAATTTCATTGCTAGGAAACTTGAACCAATGCTGAAAAATAAGGCTCGAAATAGCAAACACAATGCTGCTTTCTGGAATTGCAGAGCAATGAGTATGGATATTCGTAATCAAGTTAACAAAGCCAAAAATGTATTATGGTGCATTAGATTACTTGATGGAAAATGCGGAGCTCCAGAAAACTAAAGATTCAAAAGGCAGTACTGAAAATGGCGAGGAATTTATCCTCGCCTTAATTTTTTTGCATATACAATTTTAATTGTCATAAATACTAACTCCGTTCATCTTCTAAAAAATGTTTTTGTTCATTTATTCGTTCAATATTTCTAATATTCTGACTCATTTCATTAAAATCCGAAATTGCTATCTCACTTGATATTCTATATAAGTCAGAATTTAAAGTACTTTCTTCAAATTTTTGTTGTATTTTATCTCTCTGTAAATTTATTTCAAAAACATTTTCCGCTATTGCATCATTTAATTCAATAACATTTTTAGTATTTTCAACATCATGTATAATATTATTTAAATACTCCTGATTTTCTAATCTATTATAAAAAGCCTGACCATAAATATCTATTATTGCTTCTTTATCTCTATTTATCTCGTCTAATATGCTTTGCTTTGGATTCTTTGAGTGTTTATTTTTAAAAGCTAAAAAATATGGATACACTATTGCCCTAATTTTATCATTACTTAATTCATCTTTTTGTGTGATTACTTTCTCTCCTTTAAATCCTTTTGTTGTACTTTCAAATTCAAATTCTTCAGGAAATGATACTCCAGCTCTAATATAGTCCTCTTTTTTTAGACTTTCTCCAGTTATCCTATCTCGTACTATTTCTTGGTGCATAGGAGTCGAAAAATAATTTGATAAATTAGAAATTCTTATGCCTAATTCTCCATTTGATGATAGTTCAACTAAACAATGATTAACTGCTTTATATACATCTTCTTGCACAGTATTATCAAATTTAATGCTTTCATCTACCGGAATATATGTATGCATTATTTCATGTATCATTGAAACAACATCTAAATTAGGAATACTTTCATTAAATTCTTCAGGATACGATGCAAGTGTAGTTACTTGGTTACCATGTGTTTTTATAGCATATGGATCTCCGAATAATTGTGGAGGTAATACAACTGTTTCTATTTCTTTTTTATCTAAATTTTGTAAAATTGGTTCTACAGCTTCATTTGCAATTTTTTTATAATTTTCAAACTTGGTTCTTAAAATTTCCTGATGCTCTATTGTTTTTTTCAACATTGATTTATAAAATTCAGTATTTTTTAATTGTTCAAAAGCATCTTTTACATTCTTTCCTTCAATTTGTATAAAATCCTCATCATTCCTTACAGTAGTAAGTCTTTCTAATCTTTTTGTCATATTATTAGCAAATATATTTCTAGCTTCATTACTTGGTTGCTTGTCGAAATCGGTTGCGTAATTTATTAAGGTTTGTATTTCCGGAAATTCTTTTGCAATTTGCATAAATTCATCTATATTATTTTGTTCTATTGCATCTGCATGTTGATAATAAAAAACATCTTTATCTGAAAACTTATATGAATATGCCAATAAATTCCCCATTAAAAAATATTCATTGCAGTTAAAGTTAGCAGTAATATAATTATCATCACTAAACAATTCTCTTTCTATATTCATTTAGATACTTCCTTTATTTCTTATAAATATATTCTTAATTTTATTAAAAAGTCTTATGAAAATATTTTCTTTATATTCTACCATTTGTAAGTTAGCCTCTATATTCTCTGTTATATCTGTTTTAAACTCTTTCTTTTTGAAAATATCATTAGGGTTATATTTTTCTAATAGTTCTTTCTGATATTTATTTTCATTCTCATAAAATATCTTTTTTAGTTGCTGCCTTTCTTCATCAGTAGACCAATAGTTATATTTTATAACAGCGATTAAGTCTTTTGTTTTTTTAGAAAAATCTTGTTCTAATAAGCTTTTATTTGCATCAATACTTATATAATATTGCTTATCAGATTGCTTTTTAATTAATTCTATTAATTTTTTTGGCAGTTTATCAATATATGATTGTGGCAAATATTCTAATAAACAATTAACTTCAGTATATGCTTTAATATAACTAACATTATTACCAATCATCATCAACACTCCATCCTTCGTCTTCTTTTCCCCATTTATTTTCTTCTATTGTTTGTGCTTGCTCATTTAATTTTTGTGCTTCTCTTATACTTTGACTCATTTCATTAAAACCTGATGTTGTCGTTTCATTAGATAATTCATATAAATCAGAATTTAAAGTACTTTCATCAAATTTTTTCATTTTTTCAGCTTTAGGTTTCTCAACTATACCTTCCCTTTTATAATAAAAAGATTTCATATAATATTGAGAACTTAATTGTGGTTTTCTATCTTTTTGAGTTATTCCTAAATTCATTGTTAGAATTTTATCAACATCTACAGATAAGGAAGCATCCAAATCGGCAACCTGATATATAATGTCGCAAAAGTCTTTCTCATCATTGTTACTTCTAATAGCTTGAAATAACAGTTCATCAATTATTTGCTGGTATAAACCGAGTATTGTTTTCATTTTCTTTTGAAACATCTGTTAATTTTGTAACTAAACTTTCTAAAGATAAATATTCATCACTGTTTCTTAAAGGAAATTCATTTTTGTATTTTTCTTCACATTTTTGATGATATCCTGTTGTTCTATTATTCTCAAATCTTTGAATTATTCTATTAATTAAAGTTGGATTTTGAGTTTTTTCAAATTCTTGTAACATTTTTTCGATTTCATTATGTTCATTTTCAATAACTTTTTCTCTATCTATCATAACTAATGGAATTCCATATTGTGAAGCAACAACTAAAGATTCTTGATAATTTGGACTATTTTTATAATCAGCATTTGACATACTATCTGCAATACATATAATGTATGAAGGTTGTTTTTTTGCTCCATTGCTATTAAATCTATCCCAATTTGTTTCATTACCATCTGTTCTTGTATTATTTATTTGTTCCATAGGTGTTAAAAATCTACTACTAGATCCTTCACATGCTGACATAGTTCTTTCTGCATCCATAGTTCCAACAGTATCAAATTGTTTATTCAACTCCATAGAGGCCATATCCCAAGGTGCTGATGCAACTAAAGCTGAATTATCAAAATCAGTAAAACCATAGCAAATTTGTTCTTCTTTTGCAAGTTCTAAACCTTCATTTGATATCATTCTAGTACAAAAAACATGATTTGTTCTCTTTGGAGTATTCCACGATTCTTGATAAGATTGCTCGTCTTTTTTTCCAGAAGAAAAGGCTCCAACAACATGGCTACACATATAAAAGTTAGTTCCTGCATTGTATATAGGTACTTTTTTTCCATCTATTTCTTTTACTTCTATAATGTCCTTTTCATTTGGTTTGTAAAATTTATCATTATACATTTGAGCCAAGCTATCTCTAATTTCTGTGTCAATATTATTAAAATTTTCTATACAAATATTATCTAATTCTAGATTTTTAATCTGTTCTATGCTACTTGAAGAAATTATTTGTGTTAAATTTTTAAGTAATGTATGTATTTTTTCATTTCCAATTATTTCTTGAGAGTTTTCTATATTAAATCCATATTTTTGGCATAATAATTTCGCTTGATTAAGACTAATTCCAAAATTTTTTTCTATTGTTGCAAATTTTACTCTATCTAATGAAGATAAAGACTCTATATGTTCTGTTAAACATTCTATGTTTTCTGGATTGTTTAAAATTGAACTACATACATCATTCTTTATTTGTTCATAATTTTCAAGTTGGTCAATACTTTCAATTCCAAAATAATTTTGCTCTTGATTAATAATATTAAAGTAACTTTTCAATATATCAGTATTAGTATTTTTTAAAACAGTTTCTGATAATTGATTAAATTCAGAATTATTCAAAGCTTTTATAATCATATTGCTTCCTGTAATCCAATTATCTTTTGTTAAAAAAGTGTCCTTTAACTGAAAAAATAGTGCATATTGGTTATCATTTAAATTTATCAAAGTTTCTTGAAATTTCTTATCACATACTATTCTTGAAAGTTCCTCAAAAGTAAGTTTGGATATAAATTTTTCACTTAAAATTTCAAAATTGATAGTTTTTAATAAATTGCTATTCATGTCATACATTTGCTTGAAAATTTCTTGTCCTTTAGCATCTATATTGTATTTAGCAAAGGTATCTTCAAGTTCTTTTGCATTCATCATTTGCTCCATTCTAATTATTTTATTTCATAATTTTTATATATTTTTTTACATTATATCATAACCAAAAATAAAAATATACACATTATTTATTTTTTAGTTATAAATGCAATTTGCGATTTTATGTAAAATATGCTATAATTATATGTGATGAATCGTTTTTACTCCGTTTCATCAGTAGCTATAAACAATATTATTATGCGTAATTACGCAAGGAGGAAACAATATGGCAACAACAGTTAAAATGTGTAACATGAGCAAAGCAATTGCAGCAACAGTTTTCAAGATGCTTAATGGACATGATGTTCAGCTGAAGGAACATGGACCTATGGGAACGGTTATTGTTACTGATATTGAGCCCAAAGATCTTGTTTATCCTGAAGGTTGGTATTATGCCAAAGGCTCTTTAAGAAACAAGCATACCAGTACGACCGGCATTTATGAGGAAGTCACTATGTTGAAGTCCAATGGTGACTGGTGGAAAGATACTGCACCTTATTGTACGCTCGAGTAAGCCATAATCATAAAAAGGATTTATCCTTCTCCTTACAATTTGTGGGGAGTTTTTTTGTTTCAAAATAGTATTTTTTTTTTAGAATATGTTATAATGATTTTAAAAGTATATAGTGTGAAATACATAATGAATATAAAATAGTTGGAAATACCCAATTATATATATACGAAAATTAATAAATATGGGAGATTTCTTAAATGAAAAATAAAAGTATTAATGAAATAATGGAACTTGTAGAAAAAGGAAATGTTTATGCAATATACGAACTAGCAATAAGAAAACATTATGGATATGGAATGAAAAAAGATTATAATGAAGCATTTAATTTATTTAAAAATGCTGCTGAAAAAGGAAATATTAATGCATTATATATGAAAGCATATTGTTATTACAATGGTCTAGGTACAGAACAAAATTATGAAAAAGCATTAGAAATTTTTAATAATTTGATAGAAAAACATAATGATAAAAATTCAAAATATATGATAGCATATAGTTTATATAATGGCTATGGAATGGAAAAAAATTATGCTGAAGCATTTAAAATATTTAAAGAATTATCAGATGGTGGAGATATGGATGCTAGATACTATTTAGCAAGAATGTATTACTTTTCAGAAGGAGTTACGGAAAATAATGAAATAGCTTTTAAATTATTTAATGATGTTTATAATAATAATCAAGATAAAGATGCAAAATATTTTATTGGAGAAATGAAATACTTAGGTTTAGGTACAAATCAAGATTATAAAGAAGCTTTTGAAATATTTAATAGCTTATGTGATGAAGATAGAAGGGCTAAACAAAAAATTGCAACGATGTATTATGAAAACATTTATGTAGAAAGAGATTATGTTAAAGCATTTAAATATTTTATCGAATTAGCAAATGATGGTAATGATATAGATGGAATAGACAATTATATGTTATCATTAATGTATTATGATGGATTAGGTACAGATAAACAAATTGAAAAATCCTTTGAATATATGTTGAAAGCTGCAGAAAAAGGAAATCCAGATGCACAATTTTGGGTTGCATATAAATATTTGCATGGTGATGGAATTCAAACAAATGATGAAGAATCTGAAAAATGGCTAATCAAATCTGTTAAGCAAAATAATGCTATGGCACAATGGCTTTTAGGCATATTGTATCTTGAAGGAAAAGAAAACGATATTAAAATTGAAGAAAATAAAGAATATGGAATTGAACTTTTAAAGAAATCTGCAGAGCAAGGTTATGAAGAAGCTATAAAAAAATTAAAAGAAATAAGTAATATATAGGAGTAATAAGAATGGAAAAGCAATTAGCATCAAAAATATTCATATTAGATGATTACAATAGCAAGGAAAATATGGAGGAACACATAAAAGAATATATTAACAAATTAAAAATAGATTTTCCATCAGCAATAGTAACTAGAGAATTCTATAAAAAAAATGGTGTTTTAGTAAGAGCAACTCAAATAAACTATGACCTTAATAAAAAAGGGCACTATATAGAAAGAGAAGATGAATTAGAAAAAGAAGAAGTCAGAATTAAAGAAAGAGGTATTAATGGATTAGGAGAAAATGTATATAGAGAAAAAGATACAGGACATAATGGAGGAAACGAAAGAGAAAGAGGCGGAAGATAATGAAGGAATTATGGAAGTGTAGCGAAAAGAAAAAATTAATTATTACATTTTTAATTTCATCAATATATTGTATTTGTGAATATGGCTGTTCATTTGCATTAGCACATTTTGCAGTAGCACCACTAACGAAAGACAAGGTTATAGGATTGGCTATTTCATTAACAATATTATATGTAATAATGCTAATATCTAACTGGATAAGTTCATTTATTGATTGTACTATATATCCTAAAATAGAGATGAATATTCAAAAAAATTATTTCAACAAAATCCAAAATATGACAGAAAAAAGTTTTATGAATGTTCACACAGGATTTATTTATAATCTGATTAATGATGTTGCAGAATTATGGGTTGATTTTTTGAGCAATATTCAAAATACTATATTACCTTTAATTATTGGAATAATATCTTTTTTAATTATGGTATGTAAGCAGTCTGTGGTTATTGGAATATTTGCTATAATCATTTCAACCATTGCTATCTTTATAAAATATAAAATGATGAAAGATAGACAAAAATATGATAAGGAATCAAGAAAGAAATATTCAAAATATACTGCAATATTTGTGGATTTTGTTCAAAATTTAGCAACTGTAAAGAAATTAAATTTAAGAAAATTTTGTAACGATAAAATAGAAGAAAAAGTAGATGATTATAATAAAACTAAAAAAATAAATGAAGTAAAAAGAGCAAATCAAAATATAGTTTTTCATATTTTTATGAGAACATTATACATAGCATTGATATTGAGTACAATTATAAATATAAATGAAGGAATGGATGCTTTACCATATTTATTATTCTATGTAACTTTATTTGAAACTTTATATTCAAAAATTTCATCTATGGCAAGAGTATTAGACTCTAATGTTCAACTAAAAACTGCTCAAAAGCAACTTGAAGAATATTTGAAAGGTTCGATAGAGTTGAAAAAATGTAAAGATTGGAAAAATATTAAATTACAAGAAGTTGTTTTTTCATATACAGAAAATTCAACGAAAATAAAAGTTCCAGAGTTTACCTTAAATAGAAATGATAAAATAAGTATTATGGGAGAATCTGGTCAAGGAAAGACAACTATGCTGAACATTTTAGCGGGAATTTATCCATTACAAAAAGGTAGATTACTAATTGATGGAATAGAAAAAACACATACAAAATTGGATTTAGTGTATGTATCACAAGAAGTTGAAATGTTTGATCTTAGTATAAGAGATAATCTATGTTTAGGCAAAAATATTCCAAATGAAAAAATTTTCGAATTGTTAGATGAAGCAGGAATGATAAGTTGGTATAAAGAACTTCCATACGGATTAGATACAATGGTAGGAGAAAGAGGTATAAAATTATCAGCTGGGCAAAAACAAAGATTAAATTTAATAAGAGGAATTTTAATAGATAAAGACTTGTATTTCTTTGATGAGCCTACATCCAATTTAGATGCAGTGTCTGAAGAAAAAATAACGAATATGATTGAAAAATACTTAAAAGATAAAACTTATGTAATAGTTACACATAGACCAAAACTAAAAGAATTATGTAATAAACATTATGTGTTTGATAATCATATGATGAAAGAATTAATAGTTAATAAAAATCCTCCGGCTTAGCCGGAGGTATTTTATGCATAACACCCATAGGCTATGTTACAAGCAGAGCCTCAAGGCTCATAGCTGTTCCAACGCATACGTCTCTTATGACCCGTTAAACGGGTCTTTATATTCTTTTATCGATATTTGATCATACATCATATCTTCCTGTAATTGATTTCTTACATATTCTGCTATTCTTTTTGCATTTTTGCCTACCGTGTCTACATAGTATCCACGGCACAAAAAAATTCGCCGCCTGTATTTAGGCGTAAATACTATATGATATTTGCAATTCCATTTTGTATGTGATAAACTTGACATTGTATCATATGTAGTACTTTATTCTTTAGTTTTTTTACTGAATATACTATTCATTGATACGCAACTCCTTTCATTTATTTTATCATTTATGCGTCGAAACATATTGATATTATAACATGAAAGGAGTTGATTTGCTACAAAGCTAAAGCCTATGTTACTACCGGCATAGCCGGAAGGTTATTTACACCTAAATAAGAACTTTGCACAAATTCAAAGTTCTTATTTTTTTTGAGCAATTACAATAAACAAATGCCAATGTTTCATTTTTTTCAGTCCAGTAGCTCCATCCTTTTCAACTTCTTTAAATTTAATAATTTTAAAATCCTCAAATAATTTTTTCACTTCATTTTCAGTAAAAAATTTCATCTTAGATTTGCTATTCGCCCAAGCATCATTTACTCCAAAAAAATTCCCTATAAAATATCCATTTTGTTCTATACTACTATTAATTTTATTCCAAAGCTCTTTAAAATCTTCTTTTTTGCAAAAAGAAAGACTATAATTAGCAACAATTAAATTACATTTTTCTAATTTTATCTCTTCAAATATCTGTTTTTGAAATTTAAATTTAGCTAATTGTTCCTGATTTAATCTTTTAGAAATTCTATCTTCCACATCCTCTTTATCAATTGCAGTTACTTCCCATCCTTTGTTTATTAAATATACTGTATCATTTCCTGCGCCACAGCCTATGTCTATTGCTTTTTGCGGAACACATTCATAATTTTCCAAAAAATATTTTAAATTTGGTGTAGGATTATCTGACTTTGTATTATTATAATATTCTTCTGCATTTTTTTGACGTAACTTTTTTAATGCTAACTCATATTCTTCTTTTCCAAAATCTATTGTTGGCACAATTTCATGATTTTTATACATCTGCATAAATTGCTCTATTGTAACCCATTTAGCCTCAGTAGCTTCGCCATCTGGAAATGTTATTTCATCTATATTAATGTCTCTTTGAAATAACCATAAATCTTTAAAATCCGGCACTTTCTTCTCTCTCTTCACCTCTTTTAAAAATATTGTTTCTTCTTTTGAGAATTCAATTCCAAGTTCTTCTTTCAATTCACGCAAGATTCCATCTTGGCTATTCTCTCCTGCCAATATCGAACCACTATTACATTCCCATAGTCCACCATATTTTTTAAACTCAGCTCTTTTACTTATCAATATTTCTTTGTTATTATTTAAAATCACTCCTGTTACTACAATGTGATATTCTCCATCTTTAAATTGATAAACATCTCTTTCTGCAGTTCTTCCTGTTTTCTTTCTATTAATATCATATATATCCCAAAGCTCTCCCATAGATTCCTCCTACTTTAAATCATTATTTATTCTATGTACAGGAAAAGTTTTTTCTTTTAATATTTCTTTAGCTATTTGTGGTAATAATTGATATTCATCAATTTTATCTAACTCTAACCATTCATATTGTAGATAATCTTTTCCTTCTAAATTTTTTAATGTATATTCTATCTTTTTGTCTTCTTCATTAACAAATTCACCACGATGAATAAATAAGATTTCATGATATTTTGAGCCTTTCATTTCAAAGAAATTTTCTACTGTTGCTACATATCCTGTAACCTCTATTTCTTTTCCTAGTTCTTCCATAACTTCTCTTTTTACAGTCTCTTCTGAACTTTCTCCAATTTCTACTCTTCCACCTATTAATGCACAATGTCCTTTATTTATATTTCTGTGTACTAATATCTTTCCATTATGATTAATTACAACTGCCCCCCTGATGTTTAATTTATACTCTCCTACATCTAATGTTAAATCCATATCTATACCTTCTTTCTTTTAATATTTCATATACAATTATCCACAATACTTCTTCATATTGTGGATAACGTTTCTTTAATTTTGACTTTTTATTTGTTCTTCCTTGATTAGTGGATATCTAATTAATTTATTCATATTCAAATCTTCTTTATGCATATCAACAGCTGTAATTTGATGATTATCATATGTTGTATAATAATAAATTCCTTTGCTCGCATTACAACATGATGTATAAATTGTTATTTCATATTTTCCATCTTCTAGTTGGCAACACCCTCTTTGTTGATCAACTGAATTTAAAATATGGAAAAATTGACTAACACTTTCGTTTTCGCCTTCTGCAGATACAGAGTTCATCTTTACAAATGATGCTCTAACAAATCTAGATTGTGATGATAAGTCTCCTGGAAGTCCTATCGCTCCCATTCCTCTGCTATATTTATTTAGTTCTAAATCTGTTGCAAATTTGTTTTCTGGTGTTTTGTTTGATAAATTTATATAATTATTTAATGCAAATAATTGTTTATCAAATGTTGGATTATTTGTTAATACTCCTACTGGGTTTTTGTATATTTTTATTCCTTCTTGTACTAACTCTACTGTGATTGATTCATTTTGGTCTGCTATAATCCAATGTAATTGTGCTAATGGCAATTGTTTGTTAAATGGTGTATTTGTTATATTTATTTTTTCTATTAATTTTTTCGCTTCTTTTACAGTTTCACATTGACTTAGTATCCATGGTATGAATTCGAATTGTGCTATGTTGTCTTTTCCTTCAATTGGATTATTATAATTTGCATTTCCAACAAAGTTTAGTCCTGCTATTCCAAGCCCTTTTTCATTTATTGCTTCGTAATATAATGGATAGTCTTCTGCCACATATGCCATTCCTATTATTGCATAATGGGTGTTGATTGCTTCTCTTTCGTTAAATTTGAATTGGTAGTTTCTCGGTGTTATTGTTACTTCTTCCATATATGAATATTCATAGTCTAATGTCCTTCCAAAATAAAAATCATTTGTTTTATAAGTTACTGCTGTACACATAAATTTTCCTCCTTTGTTTTTTGTATTATTTGATACATATCAATTTTTTCATCTTCTTCTAATATCTTTAATGCTTTTTCTGTATCTAAATACATATTATATAAATAATCCCAAACTTTTAATTTGTCAAATATGTTTTTTAATTCTGTGTCTTTAATTATTTTACCAAACTCTATTTCATACAAACCATATTCTTCTGAATAGCAGTTATCATATAATTCTTTCTGATAAATTCCATAATCAAATCCTGCTAAATCGTAGTCCATATCTTTGCCTCGTACAAATTTTATTATTTGCATGATGATATCCATTCTCTTTATACATTCTATATATGTAAATGTTTTGTCAAGGTATAGTGTCGGTTCTATAAAATCTATTATTGCTTTTGATGTTTTTATTTTGCCCATATTATTTGTTCTATTTATTTCATTTATAAAATATTGTAAGCTGAATCTTAAATAACAGCAGTTGAATTCTTTTCTATTTATTTCTGAATATAAATACAAGATATGTTGTATCTCATCTTCTATATCTTTTTCTGTTTCATCGCGTTTCCATTCAAGAAATATCTGAAATAGATTGTCCTTTCTTTTTATGCTTTCATTTATAGCAATAAATAAATGTATATAATTATTTATTAGTCTTGTTTTATTATTTATTTTTAGTATTATTTTTGTTTTATATAGTTCTTTAAGTTCTTTTGAATACTGTTTTTTATATAGATTTATTTTCTCTTCACTTATGCCAAATTCTCCTTTGATAAAGCTGTCATATGTCATTTGTATTAACAATTTATATGCTTCTTCTGAAATTTTGTATTTTTCGTTTAATATATATTCTAAAAATTCTTTTGCCAACTCTTTGGCAGATTTGTCTATATCTGTTTTTTTATCACAAAATTCTTGATAAAGTTTTAAATTGTTATATTCGTTATAAGTATGATTATTTAGAAAACTGTCAGTCCACCAATTTCCTGTTCTTATGTTGGATTTTCGTAATTCTTCATAAAGCTCTTCTTCCGTTTTTGACAAATTTTGCTTTTCTACCCCTTTTTCAAATTTTTCTTTGATAGATTTTATCTGTTCTTTATCAATCATATTGTATCTATAATCCAGAAACTCTTCCTCTTCTTCATTCTTGATTTTTTCTATTTCTTTCTGCAAAGCTTCTTCATCTATTTTTATATAACAATATTTATACAATCTTTTTAAAATTTTATCAAGATATTTTTGACTATATAAATTGCTTAAACTTGGTATTTCGTCCATAAACATAGCATAAATATATTCATTTGTTATCTCTTTTAGTGATTTTCTATCTTTTACTATCTCTTCTGCCACCGCTGTTAGCATTATCTCATTCATTTCGCTTTCTACTTCATTTGAAAGTACTTCTATTAATACATCAACTACAATATTTAAATTCTCTATCATATATTCTGTATTTTTGCAATAATTAAATATTTCTGAACATGTTGAAAAAAACACTTCCAGTTCTAATGTATCACTAAGGTCATATAGTATTTCTAAATCGTTCTCTTCTATTACAAATTCTATAAATTTATTTATTGTATATCCATATAATGCATCATATTTTCTCTCTAATATTTCAATTATTATGTTAGATTCTCCACAAATAAATTCTTCTTCTATTATATTTTCTAAGATTTTTCTTCTTTTTTGATTAAGTCTCTTTTTTATTAAATCAAATATAATACTTTTTCCTCTGTACCAAAAGCTTTTTAATGAATACATGTCATCTTCTGCTTTTTGTGCTAGCATTTCTGATATACATTCATCTTTGTTTATAAGATTAATATAATATAAAGTTTCTACATATTTGGCACTATTTATATATCTGTCTAGATTTATTTCTTTGTGTTCTATTTTATTTATAATATAATCTGCAATACTATGTTTGCAAACTTCTAGTTCTTTGTCGCCTTCGTCATTAAAAGTTGCTTTTACAAATGAACCACTTAAAACATCAATTGCTTTCGCAAAAGTTTCTGAGTCTAGTATTACTATGTCTTCATTTTTTATTATTTCATCAAACTGTTCTTTTACACACTTTTCTGGAACCTTGACCCCAAATAAAACTATAATTGTTAATATCATTTTTTCATATGAAGATAGCTTTTTATATTCTTCTTCCCATAGTCCATCTGGATCATTTAATGCATTTCTTATATATTCTTTTACATCTTTTTCTTTTTTATTTTTTAGTCTTTCACATATCAGTGCAATAACTCCCGGATTAAAATTATTGTGCGTAATAATATCAACATAGAATTCGTCTTTTACTAATTGTTTGTGTGTATTTGTTCCAATTAGTCCATTTTCCTTCATGTGGCTATACAATATGTTTCCTTTTTCTTCATACGTATAGTTCGCAACATCTATTAGATATTCATTTTTTATGCTTGTTGATCTGTAAAATTTATAGAATAAATCTTTTGCATTATTATAAATGTATGTCCTTGTAGTAAATATCAATTTTTTGTTATCGGAATTTTTAAAGATTTTTACTATTTGGTCTAATGTGCTTTCTGCTACATTTTTTTCTAAATATGTTACATTTGATCCTAAAAAGTCGTCTAATAAACATATTATAGGCTCGTCTATCGCAACTTGCTCTTTTATTTTTGGTAAATCATCTACATTCCCATATATAAATATATATTCTTTTTCTATATATTCTGATACTAGTTTCCTTGCTGTACTTGTTTTTCCTACCCATGGTTCTCCATGTAAAATTATAATATTTTGTTTTTCTAACTTTTCTTTTGCTTCTTTATATGCATTTGTTGGATAAAATACTTGGTTTGATTTTTTTATTTCGCTTAATTCATATTTGGTGTTGTAGTTATAGCATACTGTTTTTTTGTCATATACTTCTATTTCTTTAAGTGGCTTGATTTCTTTGTATATTTTTAATTTATTTATGAACTCTATGCATATTGAAACTAAGTTGTTGTTTTTTAATGGCGTAAAGCAACATCTTTTTGTTTTTGTGTTTTTATTTTGATTCTCTTCTAATATTTTTTCTATCGTTTTTAAATCAAATTCTTTGTAAAAGATCTGCGTGTTTCTGCTTTTGTCTATTTCTACTACAAAGAAAATTGCTCCTATATTTGATTTTCTGTAGTTTTCTATGTCTGTTATTTTTACATCATAATATACTTGTTCGTCTTTGCTTCTGCTGATTTGCGCATCTCTTCCTTTTACTTGTACTGGTATTTCTCCTACTATCTCGCTTGCTTTGTTGCTGTCACTTTTATACAGTTCTATTCTCCCGTCCCATACTGGTTCTTTGTCTCGCTTTTTTAAGTATTCTTGTAGGTTGTCGAATTTGTTTATTTCGTTTATTAGTCCTGTTATTGCTATACTTTCTTTTTTGGTTGAGTTCATTTTTGCCCTTTCTTCCCTTTTTTGCTTTTATTTTATTATGTTTTTGGGCTGGTGTCAATGTTGTATTACTGCTTCTTTTTTATTTTATTTTTTTGCTTCAGTGTTTTTCTTTCTATTATATTTAGATTAATATTGGTACATATTATATGAAAGAAACACAAGCACCGCCATTTACATTCTAGTATATTTAAATTAATACCTATAACTGTATTGTTAAGACTTATTACGTATTGCCCATTTACATTCTAATATACCTAAATTAATACTAGCGCCAGTAACTCGAGTTGTAAATACATTTAGATTTACATTCTAATATACTTAGATTAATACTAAAACAGAAAAAGAATTTAAAGTATCAAAACACCATATAATTAAAATTAATACTGCTGAGTTTTTATATGCAGTAACAGCATTATTCAAATTTACATTCTAATATATTCCAATTAATACTCGACGATTTTCAGCTTCTTTCACAGCTTCATCCATTTTTACATTCTAATATATTTAATTTAATACTTATCTAATCCAACAATAGTTTTTCCTTTTATATTATTTACATTCTAATATATTTAAATTAATACCCCAGCATTTTTGTTTTATAGTAGTGATTTCTTATCATTTACATTCTAATATATTTAAATTAATACGCTTCAGCAAGTTATTTAAATACATTGCAAGTAAGTATTTACATTCTAATATATTTAAATTAATACTGTTGTTTGTGGCTTGTCTCCACCAGCATTTAAGCTATTTACATTCTAATATATTTAAATTAATACGGTAGTCTGGTGAAGGTGATGCTCCGTATTGTTCGTAATTTACATTCTAATATATTTAAATTAATACCTATTTGTTTATTTACCATCTCATTTGATTTTAATTCATTTACATTCTAATATATTTAAATTAATACCACAGCGAGGAGATATCGTAGTTTGGGGTACAGGGCTATTTACATTCTAATATATTTAAATTAATACTTTGACTTGTATAATTCATTGTACTTAACATACTTATTTACATTCTAATATATTTAAATTAATACTCACATTCATTTTTATTTTCTTCTATTTCATTACAAAAATTTACATTCTAATATATTTAAATTAATACAATGACAGCAGTAACAACGTTCTTAGGAGCAATTTTATTTACATTCTAATATATTTAAATTAATACTTGTTCATACCACAAAGAGAGCCCAGCAAATTGAACATTTACATTCTAATATATTTAAATTAATACCTTTAGATTTTCAATTTCTTTTTTCAAATCACAATATATTTACATTCTAATATATTTAAATTAATACAATAATGCAAATATATGAAGAAATACTATTAAAAAAAATTTACATTCTAATATATTTAAATTAATACAGTCTCTATTTAAAGCTGTACAAAATGCTGTTGCCAAATTTACATTCTAATATATTTAAATTAATACTTCATTGCACCATATTCATCAGCTATAAATGCACTATTTACATTCTAATATATTTAAATTAATACCTGCAAATTGTGATGGACTTTTCTTTTGCATTTTACCAACATTTACATTCTAATATATTTAAATTAATACTCAAGCAATACAAGTGATACAACAGAAACATAGGATTTACATTCTAATATATTTAAATTAATACGGCATTAAATGAAATTGAAGAACCAATTTCAAAAAGATTTACATTCTAATATATTTAAATTAATACTGCCAAGTTTTTATATGCAGCAACAGCATTATTCAAATTTACATTCTAATATATTTAAATTAATACGGAGACTATGTAGAAATAAAAGATGGTGGAGTATAATTTACATTCTAATATATTTAAATTAATACAGCTTCTATCAAAGTAACCACACATACAGGTTTCTAACACCACAATCTGTCTATCTAAAATTATAGTATCACATATTCCCTTAAAAATCTATATCTAATTTTGAAAAATCAGTATTAGCAATCCATATCCAATCTGTCAAGCCTACGTCATTTTAGCCCTATTCTACATCGACAGATTTTTTGCAATATTGTATACTATAAAAAATTATCAATTTTATCATCTTCTATCATTCCAAGGAACTCTTTTTCTAACCATCGACTACTTCTACTTTTGAACAAAATTACACTATCTTTATCTTCTCTAATATATCTATCAAGTTCAGATTTCAACTTAATAGCTTGAGACTCCAGTAATTCACCTTCAAAAACAGAATTTTGAATATGTACTAAATACTTTTTACAAGTTTTAAAAACTTTTCTTAATACTCTTTGTCCTTCTTTATTATCTAAATTTATATCATACACTAAAATAACATACATATTACCACCACATTTTAAAACCTTCATATTCTTCATCTTCAAGTAAATGTTTAATCAATTTATACACTTCTAATCTCATTAAATATTCATAGCTTACTTCTCTGTCTAATTTTTTATGTTTAATTTTAGTTTGTAATCTCAAGTCAATTTCTCTTGTTATATTTTTTCGGGCATTATCTTTTATATAAGTAAAGTTAAGTCCTTCCTCAAAATCTTTTTCTGTTATCTGTCTTTTATTCAGCATAGAAAAAATTAACCTATCTGCTATAATTGGCTTAAAAATCTCAGCAATATCTAAGCAAAGCGAGAATCTTCTTTCAGATGGTTCATGTAAATAACTTATTGTAGGATTTAATTGAGTCTTATAAATTTCACTTAAAACTCTAGTATATATAATTGTATTAACATACGAAATTAATGAATTTATTGCATTATCCGGAGGATTCTTAACTCTTTTTTCAAAGGCTATATCCTGATTAATTATAATATTCCACGAATCATAATAAACCTTTCTAATATTTCCTTCTATCCCCATTAATTCCGGCACATCTTTGCATAATTTTATTTGTTTTCTCAAGTAATCTATTTCTTGCATATAAGCTTTCAAGTCTTTTCCTCGATTATTATAATAAGTTAAATTTCTATAAATATTATATGATGCTGCATCTATAAAAGCTTTAGCAATATATAGCCTTTTTTCTTTATCATTATAATGTTCAACTTGTTTAAGTAGCAACTTTCCTGATACAAGAGCTTCTTTAGGATAATATGTTCCTGTATAAAATCCATAATAATTAAAAAAATGTACATTTACTCCAAATTGTGATACA
Source organism: uncultured Clostridia bacterium (assembly GCA_934149155.1). Lineage (GTDB taxonomy): Bacteria > Bacillota > Clostridia > TANB77 > CAG-508 > CAG-269. Next base: position 26,227 of record CAKPDZ010000010.1, read on the forward strand.
AAGTTCAATAAATTAGTATTAAAATCAAGCTCTGTCATAACATATATATCATCTACTCGCTCTATTGGTATACTCTTTTTAGTATTATCTTTATACACTATTTCCAGTGTATTGTCTTTTCTTTGAAGTCTACCACTTTTGTATAAATAATATGATTGTTTCATTTTTAACAATTCCTTTCTATACATAGCATAAATCATAATAAGAACATTTCTTGCAAATTTTTGAATCAATTATTTTAGGTGGCTTGTCCAGTTCTATAATACTTTCTATGTTTTTAATAACATTTTTTAATACTCCTCTATCTTCATCCTTTAAAATAATTTTTTTCGTTTCTCTGAGTAATGGAAAATCAATTTCAGCTTCAATATTTTTTATTCCTTTTTGTTCCAAATAATACATATAATATTTCAATTGCCAAATCCCAGCTTCTTCAATTGATTTTGTTTTCTTTACCTCATGTAATACTGCACCATTATTTATAAAATCTATATTTATAGTATTATCTATTAAAATGCATTTCTTTTCTCTTTTATATGTTGTTTCATCTATTAGTTTTCCTATTTGTACCAGTTCACTGTTTTGTTCCATATTTATTTGGTTTGAAAAATACCATAATCGTCGCTCACATATAAAATAATAATAAACCATTATTCCTGTAATATTCATACAATCCTCCTATTACAATTCTCGTGAATCTATCGAATAACCTTCATCTGCTTCTAAAATAAGTCCAATTTTCTTATCATATTTTGTATCAATAATATATTTTCCTTTTACATACGGACATTCTGTTATAAATTTATTTAACTTCCATTTATTTTTACTGTTAATTGATATAAATAATTTATCAATCTTTCTCTTCAATTCATATTTTTTCTTCTTTTCTTTTTCACTTTCATATTCAGCAAATAAATTTAATTTTTCATCATAAATAATTTTTGGAATTACATCTATATTATCAATATCTCTTAAAATATGCTGTGCATCTTTTTTACTTGTATCATAGTCTATAATGTTATCCAATATTTTAAATGATTCTTTAAATTTCTTGTAAAATTCAGTTCCTTGTAGCATTTCTTTTGAATATAATTTATCAACCAAATCAATTTTCACTCGCTCTTTTAATATTTCTTCATTATATGGACTCAATAAATCTATACTTTTTTCATAGATTTCTCTATCATATATATATCCAACCCCACTTGTATCTTTAATATATATTTTTACATTTTGTCTATTTCCATCATATTCTCTACTTCTATAGCATCTTCCAAGTCTTTGAAATAAACTATCCAGTGTAGACATTTCCGTATATAACATATCAAAATCTATATCCAATGATGCTTCTACAATTTGTGTTGTTATCCATATTCCTGCTTTATTTCTATTTTTAGAAAATTCTTTTATTTTTTCTTCTTTTTCGCTTCTATCTGCTTGTATAAATCTTGAATGCAATAGATTCACATTTGATATATTTTCATCTTTTAATTTTTTATACATTTCAATTGCTTTATTTATTGTATTAACGATTATTAGCACCTTTTTATTCTTAGAATTCTCTTTTATTTCTTCTATATCTTGTTCTATTCTAGAATCTACTAATTGAATTTTATGTCTTATTGTATCTTTGATAAATTCATTATATTCAAACTTTATCCCCATTTCGTCTAGTCTTTCTTTGTATATTCTAGGAAGTGTTGCTGTCATTACCATGAATTTCCCATTTAAATTATTTATCATTTGCAGTCCTTTTAGAATAACTGCTACTATTTCTGGTGAATATGCTTGAATTTCATCAATTATTACTTTTGAGTAACTTAATGTTGCATAGATTTTTTCATATCCCCTATATTTAAATACAAATGGAAAGATTTGATCTATTGTACATGTTGTAATTTTTTCATATAAATTTCGTGCTTGTTCAATTTTTGCAAACTCATTTTCTTCATCTTTCTCATCTAAATAATCTACTGCTGTTGAGTGTAATAATCCAACATGCTCATATTCTATCTTTTCTTTTATTCTGTCATATATTGCATTTATACTTATCCTTAATGGTAATGTAAAGAATGTTTTATCATTATTACTCCAAAGCAATGCTCCTTCTGTCTTTCCCATTCCTGTTGAACCAATTACTATAATATTTTTATTTTGCTTTACCTTAGCAAATTGTTGTAAATCATTTGGTTCAAAATCTTGATTATCCATAAATTTTTCTACAAATTCTGAAATTTCATCTTTTGTATCATCTTCAACTGGTATCCACGCTGAACTGCAATGATCTAATCTATGTAATAGTCCTTTGATTATACAATAGTCTTTATATATGTCATCAAATTCAGTTATTCTTGATTGCCCTTCTACCATTCCTAAATATGTTGTTTTTAATTCTGGTATTTTGATTTGTAATTCATTTTCTATTTGAGAAATATTAGGTTGTATATCTTCTTCTATTATTTCATTTAATAATTCTCTATCTATATGCATTGTAGTATTTCTTTCATGATGATAGTAAATTGCTTGATATACTAATTTCCTTTCTGTTTTTGTTAGCTCATATTCTTTATATGGCACAAACATTGGTGATATTTGTTCATGTTTCATTTGTTCATTGTTAAATCTTGTTTGTAACAAGGGTTCTCCAATATTTTTTCTTATTTCATTTTGAAATCCAGAATAAACTTTTCCAACATCGTGATATTTACATATTATTTCCATTAGTTGCCAGAATCTTTCTTCCGTCATGTCTATTTCTTGTACTATTTTTGCTCCATACGTTCTTTTCAAAATTTCAAGATTTTCCAATAATTTATCAGTATGTTCTTTTACTGTTTCTATTGGATTTGATTTTGCATAATATTTACAACTCATTTTGAATCCTTTCACTATAAAAATAAATATTGTCTCCATCTTCGTCTTGTAATACTTCTGTTCCAACTAAGCTCCTATTCGTATATTTTTCAACATATTTCACATTTACTTTATTCCATTTTCTAATGTCCTCTTGTATTTTATATGTTGTATTTAATCTATAATTAATTCCTGCAACTTCGTTGTCTATCCATTCCGGTATATATGCACTTTCCTTTATATCAGGTTCTTCAACCTCATTAACATTTTCTAGAATTTTTATTGCATCAATCCTTACTATATCTTCGTTTCTGCCTAATGTAAATGTTTCTGTTCCATTTATTATATTTTGATAAAT
>CAKPDZ010000011.1 GCA_934149155.1 uncultured Clostridia bacterium
ATATCATTTTTGTGCTCTCTTTTCAATATTTTATTTTCAATGTATTTGTGACATATCTATTTTAAACCTATATTTTTGAAATTTTAAAACTTTTTTTATAATATTATTATTTTATTACTTCAATTTTTCTTTGATTTTTTTAATTATTGGATATATAATTTTATTATTTAATGTTTTGCACTCGTTAGTATTATAAAATATAATAAAATTCAATATATTAGGAATTAATATAGCAATTATCCCCCTATAAATAAAATTCGTAACACTATCATTCCCTTTAATACAGGAATTAATCACTAAAGACAGTATGATCTCACAAAAAAATATAAAATTATAAACTACATACTTTTTCAAATACTCACTAAAAGGTGTTTTAAATTCGTATTTATGTATCAAATATGGATCAATCCATGAATATGACACTAATTGAGCTATTGTTGTTCCAGCAAATATTCCTATAATTCCAAAGAATCTACACAACATTATTGAAACAATAATATTAGCAATCGCACCAATATATGGTGTTATTTTACCTTTTTCAAATAATCCTAATGTTGTTCGAAAAATATATCCAGGATTTCTCAATCCTTCAACAAAAAAACTTATTGCTAATGCAATCGAAACCCCTATACCTAAAACATATTCATTTCCTAGCCATAATGCAATAAATGGATTTAATAACATTATAAACGCAATAGCACAAAAAGAATAAATTAAATAATTTATAAATGTTAATTGATAAAATATATCTTTTTTTTGTTCATTACTTGCAACCGCATTCAAATTCCCCACACTCGCAGTCACTCCATTAAGAGCTGTTTCTACAACACTTTTTACCGATTGTATAATTAATGTATAGTTTGAACATAAACCAACCGTTTCGACATTCACTAATGAAGAAATTAATATATTGTCTGTTCCATTCATTATTACTGTTCCAAATTTATATACTACCAATGACTTCACATTAGATAATATCCCTTTTTTTTCTTTTTTGTCAAGTGCTTTTACTTTTTTTTCTTTTATAAAAGGAAACATCTTATCAGCTTTTTTTGCTAATACTATGTTTTCTAATAATGTTCCTAAAATTTGAATAATTAAATATACTATATAATTTCTTGTTATTATCAAAAAAATTATTTCCAAAATACTTTTTATTAAATAAAATATACTATCTATATTATTAATTATACTTTGTTTTTGATATGCTGAAATAATAGATTTTTTATAAGTAAAAAAATAAGATGATGCCGTATTAAACAAGAATAATATATATATACAATTAATATTTTCTTTTATTTTTGGAGTTTCTTTTATTATAACTCCCATAAATGGAATTACTAAAATTCCCAAAAAGAATACTATACAACCAATTATTATATAACATTTCTTATATAACTTCATTAAACTTTTTAATTTTTCATTATCATGTATCGCAATTGGCTTATACATATTAAAAATTATTGCGGTTCCAATTCCTAATTCAGTAAATGATAAAATTGTTAATATATTAGTAAATAATCCATTTATTCCTAAATATTCAGAATTCAACATTTTTATAAAAACTGTTCTTACAATAAAAGCCATTATTTTATTTATAATTTGCACTATAGCACCTGTTTTTACATTTTTTATTGTATTTTTTGTTCTTGATTCCTCAACCATTTTATAGTTCAAAACTTTTTATAGTTCTTTCTACTCCTTTCTCTAAATCTACTATTGGTTTCCAACCTAATTGTTCTAATTTTTTAGTTTTTAGTTTTACTCTCTTAAACTTAACATACTTTCTATCATCATTTTCTATTTCAAATTTTATATCAATATTTTTATTAGATATTTTTTTTACTTTATATGCCAAATCTTTTACAGATATTTCTTCAGTTTCATTAGAAATATTATATATTTGATTATCTAGTGTACTAATTGTTATTAGAAATAATGCTGTAATTGTATCAACAATATAGCAAAATGCTCTAATTGCTTGTCCATCACTTTTTAAAACTATATCTCTATTTTTAATAACATCTTCCAAGACATCTGACATAATTCTTCCATCTGAATTAATACTCATACCTGGTCCATAAGTATGTGCTATTCTAGCAATTTTATATTTTATATTATACTGGTATGCATAACTAATAATTAAGTTTTCTGCCATCCTTTTGCTTTCTGGATAGCAAGATCTTAATTCATCACATTTTAATGCTCCATAGTCTTCTTCGGCTATTTCTTTAATATTTTTATCTACTTTTCCATAAATTTCTCTCGTAGAAGTAAATAAAATTTCTGCATTATTATCTTTTGCTACATTTAATATATTAAGTGTACCAATAACATTAGCTTTTATTATATCAACTGGTTTGTCTATAATTGTTTTTGGATTTGAAGAACTTGCCATATGAATAATATAATCAATTTTTTCCTTATATTCTATTTTATCACATACATCTTGTTCCAATATAAGTATATCATTTCTTTTTCCTATATTTCTCAAAGTTTTTTCTTTATTTCGCACTAATAATATAATTTTTATATTTAATTTTTTTATATCATTTAAATACATTAATGTATAAGTATAATATGATGCTATCAATCCATTTGCCCCAGTTATTAAAATTGTTTTATTATTTAATTTTTCAAAGTCTATTTTTTGAGATATTATCATCTCTAAATCTTCTTTTACAATATAATTATCATACATTTTTATTTTACTCCTTAAATTTAGATATTTTTAAGTACTTTTCTCTTATAAATTGACTCTCCTAATGCAATATCTTTAGGTGTTGTTATTTTTATATTATCATAATCTGTCATAACTACAGAAAGTGGCATATTATATTTCTTCATTAATGTTGCTGAATCTATAGATTCAAAAACACCATCATTTTGTGCTCTTAAATGAATATTATAAATATCTTCCAGCACAAATGTTTGAGGAGCTTTAGCTATTAATGACTTACTTCTATCTGGGATTTCTATTACTGTTTTATTTTCATCTATTATCATAAATGTCTCTGTAGAATAAACACTTGAAATTGAACTTCTTCTTTCTTTTGTATTTTCTATATTTTTATTAATTAAATCTTCATTAATAAATGGTCTTACACCATCATGTATAAGGACAATCGAATCTTTTGGAAATTTTTCATAGGCTATTTTAATTCCATTAAAAATTGACATTTGCCCTGATGTTCCACCTTCAACTACGCTTTTCACTTTATGTATACTATATTTTTCTAATAATTGTTTTAAATAATCAATCCATCCTTTTAAACAAGATACTATAATAGCATCTATATTATTGGACTTTTCAAATATCTCTAAAGTATGAATTATAATAGGTTTATTAGCAATTTCCATAAATTGTTTGGGCTTTTCTGTTTCTCCCATTCTTTTTCCTACTCCACCAGCAAAAATTACAGCAATATTCATTTTTTATCTATGACATATTTCATTATAAAAATAGTCATATTCTCCTTTCTATTCTTTATTATTTTCAAGAAATTCATTTAAAAATTTGTTTATCGAATCTTCTTCACTTTTTCTATATGCTTCTGGCTTAATTTTTTCATATAACTCCTTTATAGCTTTTTCCATTTTATCAACTATATTTTTCTCATCAAAATTTTCCACTTCTATAAATCTTTCTGGATATCCTATATTTTGTCCAAACATTTTAAGCTTATTATTCCATACTAATCCAATAGCTGGTACCTGTAAAGAATAAGCTATTATATTTGAATGTAATCTTGTGGCAATTATTCCTTTAAAACCTGATATAATATTTACCAACTCATATGGACTCTTAGGAATCTTAATATTATCACCATTAGCCTTTATACTTTCTAATAATTTTTGTGCAAATATATTATCTGCCTCTAATCCATTTGTATATATACACCATTCGTTCCCTCTTCTTTCAAGCTCTATTATTATTTTTTTCCATAATTCAATTAATTGTTCTTCAGTATAATTAATTTTATTATCCAAAAATAATCTTCCTCTACAAACTCCTAATCCAATAATTTTATTATTTTCTTTCTTTTTTATATTATATACATCACTAATAAAAACCGCTGGATCAGAAACTTTATCTATATAAATATTCTCATTACAAAGATATTTTTTTAATGTCATAATATCATCTCTTGTTGTAATCATTTTTACACATTTTCTATTTAAAGCTTTTTTCAGTACTCTACATTTTACATTTTTATCATCATATCCTTCAACCCCAACTGAATTCAGGCATACTGGTATATCTTTTTTGTCAGCTATTTTGGTTATATAATCGATATATTGATAACAGTTTTGATATCGATACTTTACCATTCCTCCTCCTGAGAATATAATTATATCTGAGTTTTTTATTTTTTCTTTATAATAATTATTAAAAATAGCATATTCATCAGATACATACCAAGTAATATAATCAATAAAATTATATAGTCTATTTAATTTAATCTTTCCAAAACATTTCTTTATAAAATTTAATATTTTTATATTTACCTTTATAATCTGCCTTTTAAAAATATTTAACTTATATTTTTTATTAAAATTACTCTTTCCCTCTAAATCAATCTCATCAATCTTTACATCATCTTTTATACTTTTTTGAACAATATATCTACATGAATCATTTATTATTGGATCACCATAATTTGAATTATATTTTAATCCACACAACAATATATTTTTCATTTATTAAATCTCCTTAATATATATTTTATTATCATGATTTGCTACTCGTTTTTCCACTGGAGGTAATTTCATATAATCACCATAATGTTTTGTTAAATATTCATTATAACCTTTTGGAGCTTTATAAAACTCTCCTTCAAATTCAACTTCTATATATTTATCCATATATTTCTTTGGCATAATTTCTTTTTCTTGATAACTTCCCATTATGCAAGCCACTACATTTGTATTTTTATATTTTGTACAAACTTTATTTATTTTCTTTACAATATAATAAATAATATTAGTGTTTTTTAATATCTTTTTTAGTAATTTTTTTATTACTAACTTTATTTTATTATTTGTATATTTTTCATGATTTTTTATCTTATAAAAATTTATAAATCTATAAAAGAAATTATATTCTTTAAAAACTTTTTTTATTTTTTTTTCATCATCTGGTAAATAATCTATTGGAAAAACATCTATATAAACTCCCATTTCCTCAATGTCTTCAAATTCATTTTCAATCAACTTAGTTTTTTTATCAACAATTTTTGCATATGGATAATAATATTTATCACAATTCTCATAATAAATTATTTTATACTCTTTGTTAGTTTGTTCATTAAATACTTTTATAAATTTTTCGTAATGTTCTCTTGGCAACATAATATCTATATCATCATCCCAAGGGATAAAACCATGATGACGAATAGCTCCTAATAATGTTCCTCCTCCTAGGAAATATAATATTCCATTTAATTCACATATTCTTCTTACTTCTTTTAACATCTTTTTTTGATATTCTTTTTCTTGCTTTATATCTACTTCTCTTTCTATATTCATTATTACTATCTTACTCCTATTTTATTATTCTCATCAATCATCATAGAAACAGCAAATATAAACAATAAATTTATTGTTATCTCAACTACTCCCATTGCTACCATTGCATATAAATAAATCATTATATAAAACTTCTTTTCATTTCCATTAGAAAGTTTTATAGAAAAATAAAAAATAAGTAATAGTACACCTGTTCCTATAATTCCATAATTTATAATACATTCCATTAATGCATTTTGTGAATCAGCATAACCTATTCTTGACATTATTGTATCATAACTTTTTCCATATCCATATCCTAACAATTTATGCTCTAATAAGATATTAGAAATCTCATTATATATATTTATTCTTCCTGTTAGAGTTAAGTCTTCATGTAAAACATTTACAATAACATATTGTACTGGTCTTGCTTGAAGTAAAAAACCTATTTGATATATAATCAAAAAACTCAATAATAATGTTAATATAAATATAAAAGCATTTATTGATTTCCTCTTATTCCTTATAATCTTTTCCATGGCAACTATAATAATAATTCCAATAATTGCTGTTGAACATTCTGTTATTATAGCCATTATTAATGTTATACTTAATAATATAATTTTAGTTACTTTTATATTAAGAAAACTTTTTTCATTCCACATATAAGAAGAATATATTGAATATAATAATAGATGCAAATACGCTACCGTAAATTTAGTTCCTAATAAATATATTGTCAGACTACTATTAATTGGAGTAAAAATATTTGGTTTAACTATAGCTAAAATATCATTAAAAATAATATATATACCTAATATTATTAATATCTTTTTCATAGTTTGTTTCTGCAATTTATTATTCGATATATATTCCCAATACAAATATATATCAGCTACTTTTATTGCATATGCCCCCCCAAGCATTATATTACTTTTATTATTGATAGCTGAAATTAATAATGTAATTAAAAAAAATAGTAATAACATATGAATTTTAATATATTTTTTATCAAAAATTTTTATCTTTGTTATTAATATCAATAATAAAATGCTTGATAGTAAAATAGAAAAAGTTTGATAATTTTTAAAGAATTGCAATTTTATTATAATTGCATGAATAAATACAATAGATATAAGAGAACTTATTTTTATTTTCATAATTTTTCCCTCTTTTCTTGCATATTATTTATCATTTTTACTAATAAAAACTTCAAAGTTATTAAAATCTCTTTTATTTTTTTTCATATAATCTATACTTTTTTGAAAATTACCACATAATTTCATTTTATCTACAAAATCTTTTTCATTCATTACTGTTTCATCACTTTCAAAAAGCATAAAATATTCATGAAAAACATTCTTTGAAGGATATTTCCCGTACTTTTCATAATACATTCTAGCTAAATGTGAAGCTTCCTCTAATTGTGCATTTTCTCTTTTTAAATAATACTCTTGTATCGTCATTATCTTTTTAGCTGGATTTCCAGCATATACATAACCAGATTCGCAATCTTTAGTAACTATACTTCCAACTCCAATTATTACATTATCTCCAATTATTACGTCTCTTGTTATTATGGAGTTCATTCCAATAAACACATTATTTCCTATTATAACATGTCCACTTGCTCCTAAAATATTTCCTTCTTTAATATTTTTATCAGAATATCTTTTTAATACTGACCATGCATAATCATGTGTTAATATAATTACACCATGTGTTATCCTAACATGATTTCCAATTTTTATCATCCATGGATATTGCAAATCTATGAGCGTATTAGAAGGAGAATAAATCGTAACATCTTCTCCTATTGTTACTCCTTTTTTTCTCAAAAATCTTATATATTCATTAGAAGAACACTTTTCTTTTAATATAAGTTTCCTTATAAAATCTCTAATTTTCATAATTTTTAACCCTTTGCTTTATATAAATTAATAAATACATCAATTTAATCATTTTTTTTCTAATACAAAAAAATAAGATTTTCTTTGACATATTTACTTTATTATTTTTTGCTATTCTTAAAACCTGTTGTAATGTATTACTATATATTATTTTTTTTAATTCATTTATCTTTTCTTCAAAATTATTATTAGAACCTACAATTTGTTTTAATGCCGCAATTGTATTTCCAATATATGGATATATTATTCTTGATTCTATTTCTACTGGATACCCTATTTTTTTACACAATTCAGCACATCTTTTATAGCAATACTCTATTCTTTCATACCTATCTTTTCTATATACCTTTGTTAATGATGTATTATTTTCGCAATAATAATACAATGCTTCTTCCAATATTGCTACCTTTTTTACATTTCTATATAGATTCAGTAAAGAATATACATCTTCTGAGATAATTTCTCTTTCGGAAACAAATTTCCAATTATTTTCTTTTATTAATTTCATAGAATATACAGCAGCCCATGCACTCATATTCAAATTGGATGACTTACCTGTTTTGGGATTTTCAGAAATCAAATTTGGTAAAAAATCTAAAATAATTTCAGAGTTTTTAAATACATTTTTTCCCATTCTAGGTATATTTTTTTCTACTATTTTTCCTTTGGTATTAACTTTATTAAACCCAAAACACACAATTTCTACATTTTCAGAAACAATTATTTGATAAGCCTTCTCTATTGTATCCAATTCAATATAATCATCACTATCAAAGAAACAGATATATTCTCCTCTTGCATTATCAATTCCTGTATTTCTTGCCATTCCAAGACCAGCATTTTTTTTATTTATAACTTTTATCCTATTATCAGATTTAGCATATTCCTCACAGATTTTTAAACAATTGTCCGTTGAACCATCATTTACTAAAAGAATTTCTAAATTCTTATATGTTTGATTTACTATACTATCTAAACACCTTCTTAAATATTTTTCTACATTATATATTGGTAAAACAACACTAATTAACATATTTTCTTCTCCATTTTTCATATAAATACTTGGCTGGAAAAAACATTAGTATGTATAATATTTTCTGATTACATTCATTAAATGCTTTTCTCAAACTGATCTTAGCAAATCTGGCATAAATTTGATATTGCAACATAGACTTTATTAGATACTTACCATAAATTTTTCGTTTCTTACAAACCAATAATGAAATTTTTGCTCTAGCAAAACAGCCTTGCGGTGATTTTATATTGTTCTTTCTTCTATTTTTAGTAAGTCCATCATTTAAGTATTCTGATATATATATTGCTTTATTACAAAATACCATTTTGTATTTTAAAGCTAATTGTAACCAAACAACATCTTCTCCTAAAAATTTTTCATTTTCAAACTCTGGGAATTGATATTCTTTTAGACATTTAGTTTTCCATACTTCAGCCTTATCTGAATTCATGTCTTTGCCTTTTATTCTAACATTTATATAATCGTCTATTATCTCATTTTTTTCAGTTACCCTTCCATTAATTTGCTTATTCGGAAACATTCGTAAAAAACTATATCCGCAAATATCAAATCTATTTTTATACTTTTCGTGTATACAATTTATGCTCTTAATTGCATCATCAGTTAAATAATCATCACTATCTACAATCAATACCAAGTCTGTTTTTATATACTTTAGTCCCCAATTTAATGCTGTATGTTTTCCTCCATTTTGTTTTTTATAATACTCTATTACTAATTCTTTTTTATTTATAAATTCATTCATTACTTTCTCTGTATAGTCAGTACTTCCATCATCAATAACTAACCATATAAATTCTTTATTAGTTTGTTTTATTAATGAATTGTATAATTTATAAAGATTCTTAGCTCTGTTATATGTAGGTGTTATAATCGTTACTTCCATTCTTATCTCTCCATCTGCTTAGCAATATCAGCATCAACAATCTCCTCACCAGACTTATGTTTAAGCTGTTCTTTAGAAGCATCAGACAACCCATTATCAATAGTAGCATTTACATCACATGTAGATAATTTGTCTAAGTCTTCCTTGCTAACCTTTCCATTTCTATATTGTCTAACAATTGGTAATTCATACATAGAATATTTTTTCTTTGTCCAAAATTTTAATTTATGTTTAATTACCCACCAAGCTGGTATCCAAATATATTTATGCATAGCTGGTGAAACTGAACCAATCATCCAACAATTTCTTGAGCAATGTCTCACAACATTTCTTACTTTTTCTGCTTTATCAGAATTCCATAATTCCTCCCAAGATTGCTCGTTTAAATTTCCCATTACTTCTTTACATTTAGTTCCATTACATGGCATTACATCTCCATATGGATCTATAAAGAATGTATCAAAAGCCATATCACATGGTAATAACCTTTTTTGACCATATATGTAATTAATTAATCCATGGTTAAAATACGCTCTAAACCATTTTTTTGGTGATTTAGAGTCCAAAAGTTTATTAATTAAATTTTCAAACTCTTGTGCAACCATAGGTCTATCATGAATAATATTTTTTGCTTCTACAAAATAGAAACTATTATGTAATGATGCTGTTGCAAATTCCATTCCCATTTCATTTGACAAATCATATAAAGCAACTAAATCTTTCGCATTCTTGTCTTGAACTGTCATTCCAAAGCCAACATCAGGATGTTTCATTTCAACTAATTTTTTTAATGTTGAATATCCTTTGTTAAATCCGTCATTTAATCCTCTAATTTCATTATTTGTTTGTTCTAGTCCTTCAATAGATATTCTTATTCCTACATTTGGAAATTCTTCACATAATTTTATTATTCTATCTGTAAAAAAACCATTTGTTGAAATTACAATCCTATCTGATTTTTTATATAGTTCTCTTACAATATCAGCAAGGTCTTCTCTTATAAATGGTTCGCCTCCTGTTATATTAGTAAAATACATTTTGGGTAATTTTTTTATTGTTTCAATACTTATTTCTTCATCAGGCTTTGATGGTGCTTTATATCTATTGCACATTGTACATCTTGCATTACATCTATATGTAACAATAACTGTACCATTTAATTTTTTTTCTTTCATATTGACACCCTTTCTTCTTATTTTCTCATTTTTATAATCTTAGCAGGAACTCCACCAACAATTGCATAATCTGGAACATCCTTATTAACTACTGCTCCTGCTGCAACAATTACATGATTACCAATTTTCACTCCATCTAAAATTACAGCTTTACTCCCAATCCAGCAATTTTCTCCAATTTCAACGCCTTTTCTTGTTGCTCCTTGTAATCTAATAGGCTTATCTATGTCATTAAAATTATGATTTTCAGTATGAATACTGACCCCTGGTCCGAAAATTGTATCATTTCCTATCTTCAACTTTCCTCTTACTGCTATAAATGCATTTGCAGCAATTCCAACATTTTCACCGATTTCAAGACTTTCTCCAAGTTCTCTTAAAACTCCTGTACATTCTATAATTGAATTTCTACCTATCGAAAAATTATTTCCTATCTTTACACCACCTTTAGATAATGCATCAATTTTAACATAATCTTCTACAGTTGCACTTCCTTGAAATTCAATTTTATTTTTACATCTAATATCACATTTTTTTCCTATAAATAATGTTCCTTTTGCCTTCTTAAAAAATGGTTTCATTAGCATTCCTTTTACTAACATCCTAACCTTTCTTAGTACTGTTCCAAAAACAACACCAAAAGTTATATTACTATCTACTACGTAATCTTCTTTTTTTATTTTACTTATTACTTTACTTAAAAATTTGCTAAACATTTTCTCTTTCCTTTATTAAATTAGTATATATTTTTAATATCTTATTATAGTAAATATTTTCACTATACTTCTCTTTATATAGCTTTCTTGACATTTTACCTTGCTGATTAGCTTTTTCACTATCATCAAATAATATTTTCATTTTTTCTACTAGTTCATCTACATTATTATAATCATACACATATCCATTCTTTTCATTTTCTATTAGTTCTGGAATTCCACCTATTTTATTTCCAATTATAGGTTTTCCTAGTTCCATTGTTTCCAATATTGAATATGGACAATTTTCATAGCAAATTGAAGTTACTACTACAAATCTTGAATTTTTTACATATTTTTTTACTTGCTCTTGTTTTAAATATCCCACCAATTTTACTCTATCATCAAGATGATTTTCTGTTATAAATTTTTCAATGTTGTCTTTCTCTGGTCCATCTCCAGCAATAATTAGTTGTCCATTATCTATTTGTTTTATTGCTTTTAGTACATTTAATATTCCTTTTTCCACAGATAATCTTCCAAAATAAAATGCATATTCATTATCATTGCAGTTGTTTTCTTCTTCTGAATTAATAACAAAATTGTGAATTGTTTCGATTTTCTTGTATTTAAGGTTTCCTTTTATTAATTGTTTTTTCAAAAACTCACTTGGAGTAATAATAAAGTCTATTTTAGAATATATACTATTTTTTCTATAATATTTTGCTTCTAAAACTCCCAAAATACTTTTCAATTTAGAATCTTTTATACAAGATTTTTTTATACATGAGCTATATCCATTTTTGATACAATCTTCACAAATATTCCCTTTATAAAGCATTGCACTAGCAGGGCATATTGCCTGCATATCATGAGCAGTAAACACCATTGGAATATTATTCTTTTTACAACAGTCAACAATCGAAGCAGATAACTGTCTCTGAAAATTATTCAAATGCACAATATCTGGTTTAAAATCATCAATAGCCTCTTGCATCTTTTTATAATTCTCTTTTGAATAAATTACATCTAAAGCTTTTAGCTTACTTCCAGTATTCAAATCTATTTTTTCAACAAAATACTCTTTATCACCAGTTTTATTATTCCTATCATCTTTCATAGAAAAATAAGCAACTTCATTTCCATGTTCTTTTAATAATTTTCCTAGTTCAAAATAATATTTTTCACTTCCTCCATTTAGATAGTGAAATTTATTCACAAGTAATATTCTCAAATTAATTCACTCCAATTTATTTTCTATACAACTTCTCCGTTTTCTCAACAACAACATCCCAATTATACTTATCCAAAATATAATCAGAAATAGATTTATCATCAAATCTATTCTCGCCATCAAGGCATGAACTTAACTTATCAGTCAAATTCTCTAAGTTACTCTTTGCAAAAGTAGTTCCATACTCTCCGCAAACCTGTACATTCTCTTCGATATCACTAACAAGGCAATTCTTGCCGTAGCTCATAGCCTCTAACAAGCTAATTGGCATCCCCTCAACATCACTTGGTAAGCAATATAAATATGTATTACTAAATAACTCTTCTAGTTCTTCGCCTTGAACAAAACCAGTCATTACAATTCTATCATCTTGTTTAACCTTTTCTTTTATTTCATCCAAGAAATCATTTGTATGACTTGCTCCACCTGCTATTACTAATTTCTTATCTGTCTTTACATTTTTAAACGCATCAATTAGCAAATCTAATCTTTTTTCTGGCACAATCCTTGCCAAATATAATATATAGCTATCCTTTTCTAGTCCATACTTTTCTTTTATTATATTTGCTTGTTTTAGCACTGGTTTGTTTACACCATTTTCTATAAAATCAGTATCTCTATTATAAGTATCTTTAAAATACTTTTGTACACCTTTTGATAATACTATAATTTCATCTGCATATTTAGCAGCACATTTCTCTCCAAATTTTATATACTTTGTAGCAAAACCGCCCCATTTAGAACGTTGCCAGTCTAATCCATGTATTGTTACTACTGTTCTTTTTCCAAATAAATGTGGTATCCATAGCATTGCACAACTTCCTTCTGCATGATAATGAATGCAATCATATTTTCCAAATGCAACTCTTATACTTGCAAAAAATGAATATATTAATGCATCTAGTCCTTTTTTATTTATTGTAAAAACAGTTTTAATATTTATTCCTTTATATTCTTTTATTTTCTTTGTTTTAATGTTTTTATCAGAAACATTATTTCCTTTTCTATTGTACACGTCAACTGTATGCCCTTTTCGTACAAGCCTTGTTGCTAGCTCTTCAACAACAACTTCAACTCCACCTTCTCTTGATGGAATCCTTTTATGTCCTAGCATTGCAATTTTCATTTATATTCCCCTTTATTTAGCACCTTTTTTATATACTACTGATTTCACTGTCCAAAACAATATTTTAGTTTCAAACAACAAACTTTTCTTTTCAAAATACTCCATAT
The DNA here is from genome assembly GCA_934149155.1 of uncultured Clostridia bacterium. Taxonomy (GTDB): domain Bacteria; phylum Bacillota; class Clostridia; order TANB77; family CAG-508; genus CAG-269. Next base: position 13,681 of record CAKPDZ010000011.1, read on the forward strand.
CCAAATCTAATCTATCTTTAAAAGTAACATCATTTCTACCTCTAACCTGCCACAAGCCTGTAACACCAGGTTTAACTGCAGTAATATACGGATAAGCTTTTCCCATATCATCAATTTCTCTAGGAAGATATGGTCTAGGTCCAACCAAACTCATGTCACCTTTAAGAACATTAACAAATTGAGGAAATTCATCAATTGATGTTTTTCTAATAAACATTCCTATCTTTGTTACTCTTGGATCATTTTTCAATTTTTTGTTTATTTTATACTCTTTTCTTGCGTCTTCATTCTCTTCTAAATATTTTTCTAATTTCTCATCTGCTCCCATAACCATTGATCTGAATTTATACATTTTGAAGATTTTACCATCTTTTCCAATTCTATTTTGAGAATAGAAAATTGGTCCATTGTCTCCAACTATTAAATTTGCTATGTATATTCCTATCGTCATTGGCACTAGCATTATAATTCCAAATAATGCTCCTATTATGTCCATAATTCTTTTTACTATCTTGTATCCAAGTGCTTCGCCTTGTCGTAATTTTGGTGTTTCTTTTGTGACTGTTGGTAATGCATATATGTTTGCAACTACATCATCAACAACGTCAACGACTTCTTCACGCGCTAAATTTGTATTCACTTTAGCTTCCCCCTTTTAAACATCCCTAAATCAATTCATTTTAATTTAAACCATCTACTTGCTTTCTGGATAGCTTATCAATTAAAGCCATAACCCCTAAAAATATATAAATTCCAGTAAGCACTCCCAGAGTATCTAGCCCCACATCAAATAATCGTGCACTTCTTCCAGGCACAAAATATTGATGTAGTTCATCTGTAGACGCATAAAACGCGCCAAAAAGTAAGCTTCCTAATATCTTTTGCTTTTTGGTTTTCTCCATCGAATATGTATAGTTCATTATTAAGAATCCACCTATCGTATAAATGGTATAATGTGCTCCTTTTCTTACGACTTTTTCTATTTGTTCCATTGTTTGTTTATTGGGGTCTTCTTTTTCTTTTGTTATAACATTTACTATTACTCTCGTTACTCTTGAGCTTGTCCCACTTGATTCTGTTCCACCTTGATTTGAGAAATTAAATATTACTATCATCCATATTACTATTAATATTGCTTTTATTATTTTTATTTGTTCTTTTTTGTCGAATTTTTTCATATCACAATTACTATATCATTTTTTTATCTTCTTTTCAATACTTTTTGTGGATTTTTGTTTGTAAATATGCGGTAAAAAATAAGAAACCACTGTTTTCAAAATGCTTTCTTATTTTTGATATTTATTTTATTAAAAATACAGCATATAATGGCACTGATTTTATATTATTTTCAAATCCAAAATTTTTAGTAGAAATTCTTATCGAATATTTAGGATTATATTGTTTTATATAACTATTTAAACTTCTGGATGTTACATTATCAGATGCTTTTACTTCTATTGGTATTAACCCATCTTCATTATATATAATGAAATCTATTTCCGAACTACTTGCTGTTGCCCAATAATAAAAATCTATATTATTAAACATTAATTGATTTGCTACATAGTTCTCTGTTATCTCTCCTTTATACAAAAATGCTTTATTTAAATATACATCATTCACATTAACTTTTAGCATTGTATTTAAGATTCCTACATCTCCTAAATATATCTTAAAAAACTCATTATTTTTATAAGCTTCTGGCGGAATATTGATACTATTTAATTTACAACATTTACAAATCAACCTGCTTGCAATAAGCCATTCTAGCGAATCACTATAATCTCTACTTCTGGCATTTTTATCTATTTTAGAATATTGAAACTTATTCGATTTGTTCCCTATTTGGATTGGTATCGAGTTATATATCGCTTCGTTTTTTACAGCTTCTGTTTTATTAGTTATAAATTTGTTCATATCTTGTATATATGCTAAATTAATATCTTTTATTATATTTCTATTTATTTCTAAAATATTCATATTTTTAGAAGCAAAGTCTTCTACCATTTCTGGCATTCCACCAATGCACAAATATTTTCGATACAATTCTATTAACTTCTCGTGAATCACATCATCCATTGGATTGTTTGTTTCAAAGCACTTTTTTATATACTCAATTAAATATTCTCCATTGCTTTGTACCATTAAAAATTCTTCAAAATCCATCGGAAACATATTTATCATTTCTACTTTTCCAACCGGAAACGAACTATTAAATCTTTTTAATTTTACCCCTAGTAAGCTTCCTGCACAAATAATCTTAAATGGTCTTTCATCTTCACAATACCACTTTAAAGAAGATATAAGTTCTTCACTCTCCTGTATTTCGTCAAAAAATATTATAGTGTTTTCTAAATTTGGATTTATATTTAAATTTGCACATAATCTAATGTATTTTTCTTCCGAAGAAATATTTTGCTTATATAATTCAACTATTTCAGGATGGTTTAATAAATTAATCTGTATTGTTTTTTCAAATTCATTTTTGCAAAACTCGTTAATTATGTATGTTTTTCCTACTTGTCTAGCTCCTATAATCATTAACGGCTTTTTCATCCCTTTGTTTTTCCACTTAATTAATTTTTTATATATTTTTCTTTTCATATCTTCCCTCCATACTTTAATTTTACAGCTTTTTATTAGTTATGTCAATATTTTTTCACGTTTTTAAAGGGTTATTTGTCTACTTTTTTCACGTTTTTTCAAGGTTTGTTCACTGTTTTTTTCACGTTTTTTGTTTTTTTTTTTTGGGGGGTACTATGTTCTAAAAAATAGTCTAGAATTTAAAATAATTCCAGACTATTTTTTATTTCAATCTATTCTATTAATCATTAAGCCTCTGGCTCAATTAAACCATAATTTTTACCATCTTTTAATTTATGAATAACATTAACTTTAGAAGTTTCAACATTAACAAAAGCTAAGAACATTTGAGATGGTCTTTCTTGCAATTTTAATTTAGCATCTTCTGGAGTCATAGGTTTGATGTCATAATATTCTGTTTTTAATATTTCATCAGTAACCTCATGAACTGGTGCTTCAACATCTAAAGCTTTTAAACTTGCATCTCTCATCATTTTGTCTTTCTTTGTTTTTGCTTTTCTAATTTGTCCTTCTAATATATCTATATCTTTATCTATTGATGCATATAGATCTTTATCTTCTGTTACAGCTCTAAACATTTCTCCGTTTGCTGATACTTTAATTTCTGCAATTTGTACATTTTTTTCTACTTTTAACATTACATCAGCTTCAGCATCATCAAAATATTTTGCTACTCTTTCCATTTTTCTTTCTACATAATCGTTTATTGCTTCTGTTACCTTTAGTTCCTTTCCTGTTATTTTTATTTGCATAAAAATCGCTCCTCTCTTAGTTATATTTTTTTAGTATATCTTCATTATACCTTTTATTACTATTTTTGGCAAGGTTTTGTTGAAATTTTCTCATTTTTGTGGCATAATAGTAGTGCTATAAAGCCATTCGTGCTTTAGAAAGGAATGAAAATAAAAATGAATAACAATCTAAAAAAATTAGAATTTGACAAAATATTAGAAAACATATCAAACTACTGTAAAACATATATAGGAAAAAAATACGCAGAAGAACTGCGACCATCACAAGACAAATCTGAAGTACAGAAAACATTGGACGAAACCAGCCAAGGAGTAATTTTAATGCAAAGAAACAGCACACCCCCACTTGGAGAAATCGCTGACATCACAGTATATATAAAAACATTAGAAGGCTGTGGTTCACTTAGCATAAAAGCATTATTGGAGCTTCAAAACATTTTGCAAATGTCAGCAGAACTAAAAGAATATCTTTCAAAAGACTTTCTTACAACATCAGATTTCTCTGCCATCGAACCATACTTTGCAGAATTATATGTGAATCCAAGTATAGTAGCAACATTTGCCAAATCAATTGTTGATGAAGATACAATTGCAGACACTGCATCTTCAAAATTGCAAGACATTCGTAGAAGAGAGCGTAGAATCGAGCAAGATATCCGTGCAAAATTAAATACAATTTTACATTCTTCTACATATTCAAAATACATGAGAGAAAATCTTGTAACAATTCGTAATGGACGTTTTGTAATCCCTGTAAAAGAAGAATACCGTAGTTGTGTAAAAGGATTTGTTCATGACATGTCAAGCAGTGGTTCAACTGTGTTTATCGAGCCATTAGCTGTATTCGACTTTAATAATGAACTATCTAACTTGCATATTGAAGAAGAATTAGAAATTGAAAGAATTTTGCAAAACTTAAGTGGTTTGCTATTCCCTTACACAAAAGAGCTTGAAAGCAATGCTAAATTAATTGGAAAACTTGATTTTATATTTGCTAAAGCCCACTATTCTTTAGAATTACACTGCACTACACCAGAAATAAATGACAACAAGCAAATTGTTTTAAACAATGCCCGTCATCCTTTAATTGATATGGACAAGGTTGTACCTATTTCTTTAGAACTAGGCACTGACTTTTCAAGTTTAATAATTACAGGTCCAAATACTGGAGGAAAAACTGTATCATTAAAAACAATCGGACTTTTATCAGCCATGGCATGTAGTGGTTTAAATATCCCTGCAGATGAACATTCTAGCATTTATGTATTTGACCACATCTTCGCTGACATTGGTGATGAGCAAAGTATTACTGAATCTTTAAGTACATTTTCATCTCACATCAGCAATATTGTAAAAATTACTCAAACAGCCACTGCAGACAGCTTAATTCTTGTTGACGAATTAGGTTCTGGTACAGATCCTCTTGAAGGTGCACATCTTGCAATCAGCATTTTGCAGTATTTTACAGAGCTTGGTTGCCTTACTGTTGCAACATCACATTATCAAGAATTAAAAAAATATGCTTTAGTTACACCTGGTTTCAAAAACGCCAGTGTAGAATTTGACATAGAAAATCTAAAACCTACTTATCGATTGCTAATCGGCATTCCTGGTAAAAGTAATGCTTTTGCAATAAGTAGAAAATTAGGATTAAATGAAGCTATTATAGAACATGCATCTTCTATGATTGACAAAGAAACTGTTAATCTTGAAGATTTGCTAAAAAATATTTATGATGAAAAATCTAAAATCGAAGACGAAAAACGCCGTACTTCTATTGCTCTAGCTGAAGCTGAAGAATTGCGAAAATCTTTAAAGAATCAGCATTTTGATGTTTCTAGTAAAGAAAAAGAATTGATTGCAAATGCTAAGCAAGAGGCTAAACAAATTTTGATTGATGCTAAAGAAACTGCTAATTCTATCATTAGAGATATGGATCATACTAATTCTGCTTCTAAGGCTAATAAGCTTAGAAATAAATTAAATGATGAAATCTCTTCACTTTCTGGTTCTGACTTGGGTAGGGCCGGCTTGGTGAATGCTGGCGTGGCTGGTGATCATGGTTTAAACGCTGGTGATGTTGAATTGCCTGATAATTTACTTCCACCTATCAAACGTGAAGATATAAAACCAGGCTTAAATGTATATGTAAATAATTTAGGTTCTGATGGTGTTGTCGTTTCTAATATTTCGAAAGATAATACTGTTCAAGTTCAAGTTGGTATAATGAAAATGAAAGTAAATATAAAAAACTTGTATGAAGCTAAGTCCGGCAATTCGTCTAGTACAGCAATACCAAGCAATTCAGCAAATCAAGCTCGCGGAAAAGTTAATATTGGAAGTTCCGGAAAAGTACTTGGAGGTGCAAGCTTTAAAGCACAAACAGTAAAACCAGAAATTAATGTTTTAGGCCTAACAGTAGACGAAGCAGTTCCAATTATAGACAAATACATAGACGACTGTTTTATGGCAAAACTATCACCAATCCGTATAGTACATGGAAAAGGCACTGGAGCCTTACGTAAAGGAATACAACGTTATTTAAAAACGAATAAATTTGTCGATTCTTTCCGCCCTGGTACTTTTGGCGAGGGTGAAATGGGTGTCACTGTAGTAAGTTTAAAAATATGAGCAATATGTACCGGTTCTGTTTTGTCCCAAAGACTGGTTCTATTTTGCGCAATCCGCCAAAAATGAGCAAAATAGAACCGGTCCCAAATGCGCAGTGCACAAAACAGAACCGGTCCCAAATGCGCAAAATTTTTTTATATTTCCATTTGACTTCCTAAAAAACTTGCAGCAGATTGAGCAACTTTTTTCTCAACTTCATTCATTTTTGTATTTGATTCTTTAGACAATAAAATTACTGTTCCTATTGTATCTCCATTCGAAATTATTGGATACACTACTTGTGCATTATATTTTCTTTCATTATTATCATTTTTTGTTATAGGAACTGCAACATCACTATTTTCTTTACTTGTATATATTTCTTTGTCTTCCATTAATTGTTCCAATTCATCACTTATATTTTGCTCTAAAAATTCCTTCTTAGGTCCTCCAGACATTGCAATTACTGTATCTTTATCTGTAATACATGCTATATGTCCAGTTGTTTTTGACAATGTTTCTGCATACCCTGATGCAAATTCTGATAATTCCCCTATTGGTGAATATTTTTTTAATATTACTTGCCCTTCTCTATCTGTAAATATTTCTAAAGGCTCACCTTCTTTTATACGCAATGTTTTTCTTATTTCTTTTGGTATTACTACTCTACCTAAATCATCTATTCTTCTTACAACTCCTGTTGCTTTCATAATCTTCCTCCTTTTTGTTTTTAAGTATATTCTTATTATGACAAAAAAGGAAAAAAATATACATTTGCATTTCAATTTTTCAATTTAAAAAAACTTGAATTTAATTTAAAAATATATTATAATAATTATTGTATTTACATGGGGATGTAATGGTTTCGACATTGCATTGGAAGCACAGATAGCGAGTAGTGGATTCTCGTTTGCCACTTTAAAAAACGGGAAAATAAATATAAACGCTGATAATACAGAATTAGCATTTGCTGCCTAATTGCAGCATCGCCTGTTAAAATATCCCCACATATTTTAATTTGGTGTCATTTTAGTGGGAAACAAAGCTGTTTTTTCTGCAAAAACAGTGGGTATCTTCGCAGATATATCTATCAATCGTTTGTTTATTAATGCTTGTTAGATGAATTTTAATAATAAACTGCACTCGGAGAAGTTTGTGTGGATGGTGTTATGGACAGGGGTTCGACTCCCCTCATCTCCACCAAAGAATTAAATCGTCGCGCCAGACGCAAATCAATGAATCAACTGTAAAAGGTTGATTTTTTACAGTTATATAAAAAAGGATGGTGTAATATGATAAGTTTCGTAAAAAATTTGCATTTTTATGTTAATTATAGTATACTATAATTAACATTCGTGAGTACAGCGAAATATAATAAATGTACTATTTTCGTATATATTACAAATATTTTTGTGATATTACCTAAAGAAAAGGAGACTCCTATGAAACGGTTGACAACATTAATTATGGTACTTTTGACCTCTATCATGCTTTTAACTGGATGCGGTAATGCAGATTTGGAATTAGAAAGAAGTCAGCTACAAACAGAGATTGAAACATTGCAAACAGAAGTAGATACTCTACAAAAAACTCGGGATGGATTAATTCAAAAAGATGACATCGTTTATATTGTTGAATTAGAAATCTCTCAATCCCACTTTTCCCTTGACCTTGATGATTACTTGAAAGACTCTATGAATGAAATTACTATTCCTATTCAGGTCTCAGAAGAATATTATTATTCTATCGAAGAGGGAGATACTTTAAATGATGAGTTTAGAGTTGGCTCATTGTTATTTAAAGGAAGCATTGGTAGTTGGGATATAAAAGTCGCCAAAAAGCAAATCGTTAACAGAGCAGCTACAGAGTAAAAAATTCTCGAAAGTCACTTCTATATTATTAGAAGTGACTTTAAAGTTATTATTCTACAAAACCGGCACCTTAATAAGATACCGGTTCTTCTTTTTTAAATAAAAGACTTTTCAATTTCAGGCATAATATCTTTGCCTCTAGACAAAATGCCATCATGAATAATTTCGTTAACACTCTTTTTTGTAACACAATATTCATATGTTTTATTATCCTTAATAGCAAAAATAATGAAGACCTGCATTTTCAGCTTTTCTTTCAGAATTTTATCATGGATAACTCTGAGCCATACATTGATGATCATCTCATCTGGCAATTCATATAACTGAAGGTATGCAGAACCGACCTTGTTTCCAGAATAATCATAATATTTCTGACCATTCGAAACAATTTCGCATCGTTTCATATTTGCTATCGGAGTTAAGCATAAGCAATACTTGATAAGTGCATCATAATCAAACTGATACTTATCCGCCAGTCGCTTAGCAACTTCTACCTCCTCCGGAATTGTTTTAGAGCTCATAAACGAAGTTGTATCTACCATCATAGATACAATAATCATTTTAGACTCTTCTTTGCTCGGCTGATATCCTACGAATTTCATAATCTCGTACACCATATAAGCAGTCGCACAAGATTTCCTTCTATACTCGAAATCAAACTCCACCTGCTTACTAGTCGGATGATGATCTATACAGCCAACCACTTTGCCTTTATGAAAAGTTTCAAAATGATTTTCAAGGAAAAGCAATCTATTCTCATCCTCTCCCGCTTCTGTATTGACCCACTTTCTCATATCCATGCCTAACAAATTTAAGACAATTTGGGAAGTTTCACTCTCAACCGCAACCGTCTCCCAAATGCAAAACCGATTTCTGACTCCTAGATAATCAAAAAGCTTTGATATTAAGACGCCTGACAAAAACGCATCAACATCAATATTATCATGTCCAAGAATTATAAGCTCATTATCCCGCTTCTTCATCTCGTCGGCAAATGCCAAAACTCTTTCTTTTAATTCGTTTTGATTTGTTTCAATTGCAACCATAATCACACATTTGGGACCGGTTCTGTTTTGCTCACAAGAATGGTACTTTTTTGTTCAGTCTCGATAATTTTAGTATATTACTCCATTCTCCTTTTTATATTCTTCAAAAGCTTGTATACATTCATCTCTATCCATTTGTTTCAAATTAATTAAGTCTTTATTCTCACCCTTCAAATATTGATATATAACATCATCTCTAAAGCCAATATTTCCTGCATCTTCTTTTGTACAGCCATAATACACTGTCTTGATATTTGCCCAAATTATTGCTGATAAGCACATCGGACATGGCTCACATGATGTATATAGTATATATCCTGATAAATCATATGTTTTTAACTTTTCACATGCTGTTCTTATTGCTACTACTTCTGCATGTGCTGTTGGATCGTTACTACATAACACTCTATTATTCCCTTCTGCTATTATATTGCCTTCTCTGTCTGTTATTATAGCTCCAAATGGACCTCCTTCTTTGTTTTTAAAACCTTGTATTGATTTGTTTTTGGCTATTTCCATGTATTTATTCATATTCTTCTCTCCTTTTTTGGCACATTTAGGAACCGGTTCCGTTTTGTGCATTTTTTGCACATTTAAGACCGGTTCTCTGCTGTTCTCTGCTGTGCATTTTGTTCGTACTTATATATATATCACATTTTTTGCCTTTTGTCATATAATATCACAATTAATATTACAATTGTTGTGGCAAATTATAGATTTGAGACTGGTCAGTTTTATACATTGCACATTTGGGACCGGTTCTCTACTGTGCATTTTGCACATTTAAGACCGGTTCTCTGCTGTGCACTAGTTGCCAAGAAATGAGGTTTTTTATGGATGATTTTAATTTTAGTTCTAATTTATTATATGAAAATTTACGTATTTTAAAACAATATTACCCTTTTATTCAGACTGGTTCTATTGGAAAAAGTATTATGGGTAAAGACATTCCTTTTGTTAGAGTTGGACGTGGTCAAAAGGAAGTTTTTTATTCGGCGAGCTTTCACGCTAATGAATGGATTACTTCTTTGGTTCTTCTAGAGTTTCTATATGATTATTGTTATGCTATTCAAACCAATTCTACTATTTGGAATTTTGATGCTAGACGTTTGTTTGATTCTGTTTCTATTTATATAGTTCCTTTAGTTAATCCAGATCGGTGTTGATTTAGTTACTGGTGCTCTTCCTAAGTCTTCTCCTTCTTACAAGCAAGCAGAAAAGATTGCTTATGGTTTTGCTACTATTCCTTTTCCTGATGGCTGGAAGGCGAATATTCGTGGTGTTGACTTGAACCTGCAATTTCCTGCTGAATGGGATATGGCTCGTAAAATAAAATATGAACAAGGTTTTACTCGGTCCTGCTCCTCGTGATTTTGTAGGTTATGGTCCTCTTACTGAGCCTGAGGCTTTGGCTGTTTATAATTTTACTTTGCAACATAATTTTAGACTTATTCTTGCTTATCATTCTCAGGGTGAGGTTATTTATTGGCAATTTCAAAATTATAATCCTCCTGGTGCTTTCCAGATAGGAACTCAGTTTGCTAATGTTAGTGGTTATTCTCTTGAACCTACTCCTTTTAATTCTAGCTTTGCTGGTTATAAGGATTGGTTTATTCAAAATTATAATAGACCTGGATATACTATTGAAGTTGGTCTTGGTACTAATCCGCTTCCTATGACTCAGTTTAGAAAAATTTATGAGGATAATTTGGGGATATTGGTTTTAGGTGCAATTTTATAAAATATGCAATATTATATGTTATGTTATGTTATTAAAAAATGAATAAAAGTCTACTAAGATATAGAATTTTATTCATTTCTTTATTTCATATTTTTTTGACATATCAATTATTGGACTTTTTTCACGTTTTTATCTATAAACTTATTTAATTCAGCACCCAAAAACACTGTATAGAAGCAAGAATAAGTCCACATCATAACCAACATCAAAGTAGTTAAACTTCCATAAGTAATAGAAAAACCTTTAAAAATTGTTAAATATCTTGAAAACACAAAAGATATTACATTAAGCGAAATTGCTCCAAATAATGCCCCATATATTTGGCTTTTGATTGATACTCTATGTTTTGGCATAAGTTTATATAATAGTAAGAATACTATAAATGTTGCAAATATAAAGCCTAATTGTGCTATTATTGATGATATCAAATTGTAATTTTCTAATGCACCAAAATTTTCTTTTATTATATCTATAACGCCATTTCCAAACACTAATATTGTTAATCCCATAACTATCATTATAATAAACAATATTGTTTCTAAAAGGACTTTTATTCTTATATAAATATATGAACTTATTTTCTGGCTTTTTGTTTTATATACTGTCTGCAGACCTGTCGTTAGAGCATAAAATCCCTTTCCTGCTGACCACAGTGTAAATATTATCGAAATTGATATTGTTCCTAATGATTTTGAATATACTTCTTGCACTATCCCTAATACCATTTCGCTCATGCTTGATGGAATCACTTTTGATATTGCATCAAATAGGGTTTGTGGTGCAATTCCTGTATATTGAATTAATGTTATTAATAAAATTACAAATGGTATAAATGATAATATTGTGTAATATGAACATTGTGCTGCACTTTCGCTAATATGGTCTCTTTTCATATTTTCTGCTAACTCTTGAAATTTTTCATATTTTTGTTTGATTTTATTCTTTTCCATCTTTTCTCTCCATTTTAACTATTTATAAAATATTGAATAATCGCGAACATTCCAATGTCAGAAATCGTTTTTATTGCATCTACATTCGCTATCACTTTATATGGATGATGAATTACTAAGTCTAAGTAATTTTTCATTCCTTCATTATTGAAACATGTCTCCCAGGCCCTTGAAATAGTCTCATCATTAATTAGGTTTTGTTTATCCTTTGAAATTCTTTGTATAATTTTCTCCAATCTTAAATCTTTATTATGATTTTCCACTTTCCACTTTTCCCATTTTCCTTTATTTATTAAAAAATAAATACTCGTTTGCTCTAGCAATGATCTAATTAAAAAACAATATGAAATTGGATAAGTTTTATACAAATTTCCAAATGATAAATGTTGTATTTCATAACTTAGATTTTTTATCCCTTTAGCTCTTTCATTATTATATTTTAGCTTACTACAATTAATGTTTTTAAATAAAATATTATTATCTTTTCTTGTGAATTTAATTTTATTAGTTTTTCTTATTTCTTCTACATTTTGTTTTTTAGAATTATTATCTAATATTTCTAGTTGTTCTATTTCACTATTGCCATTATTAATATCATTATTTTCTAGTTCTCCATTTAAATACTTTTCTATACTGGCATTATTTTTTACAATATTTCCAGTGATTTCTCCATTAATTATGTCCTGAACAATCTTTGATACCTTTTTTTCTAATTCTTCAATTGATGATAATGGCATTAAGATATTATTATTAAATGATATGTCTAAATATTTTCTTCCTACTTTTGAAGAAGCTATTCTTTCAAATTTATTTACTGAAAAATCACTTTTTATTCCTTCAAATGCTTTAGGACAATATTTTTGTAATTGTGAAAATATATTTTTCCTTCCCAATCTGTCTTCAAATCTTTTAATTGAAGCTGTATCCCATTTTAAGGCTCCTGTATCTGTTGTATGTATATTTTTTATATATCCTGCACATTCTTCAAATGAATTTGCTACATAACAAGGAAGTGAAAAAATTTCTAACTCTTTAAATTTTTTGCTCATTGCATATATACTTCTTCTTTGTGTATATGAAAAATATTTAAATGATTCTATTAATTTTGGTTTTTTTAAAATTTTGATTGCAGTTAATCTTCTATTTCCATCCCAAGCCACAAATTTACCTGTTTTCTTGTTATAAGTTAGTGTAATTATTGATTGTGGATACCAACCATTTTCATAAATATCACTAATTAACTTATACATAGCTGTAGCTTCTCTTGAATTTCTTACTAATTGTTGCATTATAAAAAGTTCGTCTGCTATCATTATTTGCGTATGCCTTGGATTTTCTGGATTTACTGATATTTTTTCTATATCTATTAGTTGATGTTCTTTCATAAATAATTCCCCCATTTGTTGTATATAATCTTCAGTAAATCCTTTATTTTTCTAGTGTTTATTTTCTTTGCAAATTTCTATGCCTTGTTTTTTATAATATAAAAGAGTTTCTAAATATTAGAAACTCTTTTATTCTCAGCGGTAAAAAATCACTTTTCAAAGACTGTTTCTTCAAATCTTGAAATCTTAAAAACTCTAGAAGCTATTTCTTCAGAAAAACCAGACTCTATCATTATGTCATGTAATCCCTTTGATTCTTGACATACGCATCCTACTTGAAAAGCACCGTATACATCCAATTGATATCCCATATTAAAATCAGGGTGAGTTTCCAAATAGAACCTAGCAAAAATTTCCGCCCAACTATTTTCCTCATGCAAAATCTGAACATCTACAGTCTTTTCTAGTGGAAATTTCCGGAGAGTTTCACATGCCAAAGAAGTCATTGGCGTATCAACAGTTACTTTTAAAGAAATGTTTCTTTCTTTCATATTTTTTCCTTTCTGCCAATTGGCATTTTATTTCTATTTTTACTCTTTAGCACTTGGCATAACATATTCAAATTATAACATACTCTTATTTCAAAATCAACATAAATAATTCCTATTTTGCCAATATTTATCTTTCTTCTTCCTGTTCCATTTCTAGACTATCTATTTCCAATAAACTTTTTACATAATGTCTTTTTAAATTATTAAGTTTTTCTAATTCTTCTGCTACTCTCCATTCTTTAACTTCTTTTTGTAATAATACTTGTTTTTTAGAATTTATTATAAATATTTTATGTGTTTCCACTTACCACTTAAGCAATTACTTTAACTTTCACACCCAAATTTTGATGTTTTTCTTTTCCCAATCTGCCTTTTTGTTCAAAAGTTATAATCTCTGAAACCATATCAAAATCAAGTATTACATGTCTTGTTTTAGTTCTAGCACTGCCACACACTCCACATTGCTTGTAAATGGAAACATATCAACAGGCACAATAGTTTTAATATCATACTGATCTTCAAAAAAAGTCAAATCCCTAATCAAAGTAGCAGGATTGCAACTAATATAAACAATCTTTTTAGGTTTAATCTTCAAAATATTATTAATACTATTTCTATCTAAGCCCTTTCTAGGAGGATCAAACATAACAATATCAGCCGAAATTCCTTTGTTATTAATCAAATCATCTAAAACAACTTCAACATCACCAGCATAGAACTCAGTATTATCAACATTATTAATTTTAGCATTTTCTTTTGCTGCCTTGATTGCCTCTTCTACAATTTCTATGCCGTACACCTTTTTTGCATATTTTGACATAAACAAAGTAATTGTACCAATTCCACAATATAAGTCAAAAACTGTATCCTGTTTAGTTATTTGAGCCATTTTGACTCCTAAATTATATAATTTTTCCGCTTGAACAGGATTTACTTGATAAAAAGATAATGGTGAAATTTTAAAAGTATATTCTCCTAAAATATCTTTAATATAGCCATCTCCATATATATTGATATTTTCTTTTCCTAGTATTACATTTGTATTTCTCATATTTATATTTTTAACAATTGTCTTTATTTGCGGAAATTTACTTGTAAGCTCTTCAACTAATTGAGCTTCTTTTGGAATTGTTTTTCCATTAACCACTAATATGCACATAATTTGATTTGTTTTTACTCCAACTTTTATTACAATATGTCTAAATAATCCTTTGCCTGTTTTCTCATTGTAAACACTTATTTTATTGTCTTTAATAAATTGTAAAATTGTTTTTGCTATTTCTTCTGATTTTGGATTTTGAATCAAACATTTTTCCATAGGTATAACATCATGTGTTCTTTGTGCAAATACTCCTATAACTGGTTCTCCATCTTTATTCACTCCTATTGGATATTGTGCTTTATTTCTATAATGAAATGGATTTTCCATTCCGATTGTTTCTTGAACATTTACCTTTGTCTTTAATGTTTTATTTACTAGACTTTGAACTGCATTTTGCTTCATTTTCAATGTTTCTTCATATTTTATATGTCTTAGATTACATCCACCACATCTTTTATATGTTGTGCAATCTGCTTCTTGTCTTGTTTCTGATGATTCTAATATTTCTAATATTTTTCCAAATGCATGTGAACTTAATACTTTTAAAATTAGAATTTTTACCTTTTCACCTTTTATTGTTCCTGGTATAAATACTGTAAAGCCGTCTATTTTGGCAATTCCTTCTCCTTCATATCCATTATCAATTATTTCTACTATATATTCTTGATTTTTCTTTATTTCCATTCTTATCTTGGACTCCTTTTTGTAACATTGTGTTTATGTTATCATATCTAGTCAATTTTTTCAATAATTTTATAGGTTTAAAATAGATATGTCACAAATACATTGAAAATAAAATATTGAAAAGAGAGCACAAAAATGATATTG
>CAKPDZ010000012.1 GCA_934149155.1 uncultured Clostridia bacterium
TGATTGCAGTTATAAAAAACAAGAAAATAGGATTATCAATTTTGGCTAATTTAGCTATTATTACAATTTTGAACCAATTACTAAAAAGAATATTGCAAAGACCTAGACCAACTGAATACAGAATAATTGAAGAAACAGGATATAGTTTCCCATCAGGGCATTCTATGATTAGTATGGCATTTTATGGTTATTTGATTTTCTTGACTTATAGATATGTTGAAAATAAGTATCTTAAGTGGATTTTGATTAGTTTATTAAGTGTTCTGATTTGCTTGATTGGAATTAGTAGAATCTACCTAGGTGTACATTATACTAGTGATGTTTTAGGCGGTTTCTTGATATCTATATCTTATTTGGTTATTTATATTAGTGCTGTCAATAAATTTTTAATAGAAAAAGAGACTAATTAAACTAGTTGTCGCAATTCAATGATATCAAATTTCTAAAAAATATACTTTATTAATGTGACAACTAGTTTAATGAGTAGATTTTTTTTATAAAAAAGTATTGACTTGGAGCTTACTCTAAGTGATAAAACTAAAGAAAAAGTGTAAGGAGGAATTTAATATGGAAAAACAAACAGCAGGTAGAGACAATTTAGGAGAATTAGCACCTAAATTTGCAGAATTGAATGATGACGTATTATTTGGAGAAGTATGGTCAAGAGAGGATAAAATGTCATTAAGAGATAGAAGCATGATAACAATTTCTGCTTTAATGGCACAAGGGTTATTACCACAATTAAAATCACATTTTATTATAGGAAAAAAACATGGAGTAACAAAACAAGAAGCAGTAGAGATTGTAACACAATTAGCATTTTACTGTGGATGGCCAAAAGCTTGGAGTGCATTTTCATTAATAAAAGAAGTATATGGAGATGAAGAGACAAAAGAAGAACATGGAGGAGTATTTGGACAAGGAGAACCAAATGTAAATTATGCTCAATATTTTGTTGGAAATTCATATTTAAAACCATTAACAAATCCACAAGAAACAAATGTATTTTTAGCAAATGTAACATTTGAACCAGGATGCAGAAATAATTGGCATATACATCATGCTACATCAGGAGGTGGACAATTATTAATTTGTGTTGACGGAGAAGGATGGTATCAAGAAGAATGAAAAGAAGCTGTTAGCTTAAAACCAGGAATGGTTATAACAATTCCCGCTAATGTAAAACATTGGCACGGGGCAAAAAAGAAATCTTGGTTTAGCCATATTGCTGTTGAAGTACCAGGAGAAAATACTTCAAATGAATGGTGTGAAAAAGTTACAGATGAAGAATATGATAAATTATCAGAATAGTTTTTAGGCAGATAATAATTTCAAATTATCTGCTTATTATAATGTAATTTGTGAATAGTTAATTTCATTAAAAGAAAACATTATTACAGTATTATAGGAACTTTAAAGAATTTTATTGATAGAACTTATGCTAAATATAATAAAATAAAAAATAAAGATTTTTATTTTATTGCTTCAAGTGCAGATCCTTCAAATGAAAGTATTGATTCGGCATTAGAAATAGTAAAAGGATTTTTAAGATGTATAGATAATGTAAATTTAAAGGGAGTTGTCTATGGAATGAATTTGAATGATACAGGGGAGGCAAAATATAGTGATAGTTTGAAACAAACTTATGAATTGGAAAAAAATGTATAAATTTGGTTATGAAAAATTATTAACATAATGAATAATTAGTATATAATAAATATACTAATAAAGAATAGCTATTTAATAATTCGAGTGTTTCGCAACTCAAAAAAAATGGCGAACTATATATTCGAGCAAAGGTTAGCTCAAAAATAACCTGTTTTAATGTTAGGGGAGTTAAAATTTAATTTTTAACTTCTCTTTTTTTTATAGGAGGATATAAAAAATGAAATTAAAGTTTTATGAAGTAGATAGTGATTATATAAAATATTTGAAAGATAATGGAGATGAGAAAATACCCAATATAGAATATGCGAAACATAAGAAATACATTACTGTAATGCTAATAGAGAAAAAATAAATAAAAAAGCAAATGAGGTATATAAATTAGGATTAAATGAAAGAACTCGAAAAAAATTTAATATATGCAATTTCAAAAAATAGAAGAAAAATGTATAGAGTATATTAATATAAAAAATAATAAATAGCAAAAAAATTTTGCATTGGAATAAGTTTGAACAAAAACTAGATAATTTGAAATTATCTGTTTTTTGTTATATAATTGCAACATAATAAAAATATATTATTACAAGGAATGATGAACAATATGATAAGATTCAAATATTGTGGAACACATATAAAATATGAAGAATATATGAATAAAATGAGTACTAAAGGATGGAATACTAAAAGCTTAACAGAAGGCTTTTGGAAATTTGAAAAAGGAAAAGCAAATGAATATACATATAGAATTTTTTATTTCAGAGGAATGAATACAGAATTTATACATAATAAAATAGAAGAATAAAAAAAGAAGATATAGAATTTGTTTATAAATATTCTTTTTGGGGAATTTTCAGAGCCAAAAAAGATTTTGAACTATATAAGGAAGAAGAGCAATTGGCATTATGTAATAAAATCAGAAAGCCAATGATAATAGCTATAATTGAGTGTCCATTGGTAATAGCTATATGTATTATATTGTCAATTATAATAAGTAGAATATTTATACCAATTACTTGCTTAATGGTTGTTTATTATAGTGTATGTTTGTATTTAATGATAGAATATACTAAATTAATAAATTTGATAAAGAGGAATGAAAAGATTATGATTAAAATAGAGTTTAGAGAAAAAGAAAAAAAGTCTATAGCTTATGATTGTGATAAGAAAGTTGGAGAATGTGATTTTGAAGAAATAAATGATACTTGGAATATAACACATACAGAAGTTGATAGTGCTTATCAAGGGCAGGGAATAGCGAAGAAACTTGTAGAAAATGTTATACAAAATGCTAAGATTTTGAATAAAAAATTAGAAGCAACTTGTTCATATGCTAAAAAATTAATAGAAAAAGATAAGAAAGAACAATAGTAATTCGAAGGAGAGAGATTAATGATTAAAAACATAATATAAGGTATAGGGGAGATGATTTTTATTAAATTAGTAATAATTAGACAATGAAAAATTTAAAGTTAATTTCGCATAATATAGAAGATTTATTCGTATAAAAAGTAATGCAGTAATTATGGATTATTATTTATAAGTAAGATAAAAAAATAGTAAGTTTAAGAGAGGAGTTTTTATTATTATGAATAAAAAATATATAGAAATTAATAAAAAGGCATATGAAATTTTAGCAAATGAATATAATACTAGAAATTATAAAATTAGCTATGATTTTTGGAATAATATATATGATGATTTAAATTTAAAAAATAAAAAAGACATTGAAGTTTTAGAAATTGGTCCTGGACATGGAAGAAATATTAAAATATTTAAACAATATAATAATAAATTTAAAATAACTGTATTAGAAATTGCTGAAAATATGTGTAATATCATTAGGAAAGATAATCCAGATATACAAATTATAAATGATAATATTTTAGATTATAATTTCGAAAATAAGCAATTTGATATTATTCAAATGATAGCAGTTATTCATTTGTTTCCAATAGAAGATGCTAAAAAGGTATTGAAAAATGTTAGAAAATCTTTAAAAGAAAATGGATACTTAATTATAGGAACTACTATTAACAAAAATGATATGGAAGGTTATTATCAAAAAGAAGATTATAACATTAAGGTGAAAAGATTTAGACATAAATACACTAAGGAATCTTATGAAAGGTTATTAAATGAATGTGGGTTTGAAATATATAAGCCCTATTTGGTTAATGAAAGTGATAGAAATAAATTATGGTATGATGCTGTATGTAAAAAGACTTAACAAACAAAATATAATTTTATATTTTGAGAGAATAAGTAGTAAAAATATAACATAGGATAGGAGAAAAATTATGGCAGAAAAAGATAAAATGTTAGCAGGAGAATTATATGATGCTAATTATGATAAAGAATTAATAAAAGACAGGTATAAAGCAAAAGATATTTGTTTTGAATATAATAATCTAAAACCATCAGATTTTGAAAGCAAAGACAAAATAATAAAAGAACTATTTGCCAAAACTGGAAATCAGATATTAGTTGAACAGAATTTTTGGTGTGATTATGGTTATAACATTTTTGTTGGAGAAAATTTTTATATGAATCATAATTGTATAATATTAGATGGCGCGAAAGTAGAGTTTGGAGACAATGTGTTTGTTGCACCTAATTGTGGTTTTTATACAGCTGGACATCCTTTAGATTATGAAACTAGAAATAAAGGATTAGAATATGCAAAACCAATCAAAATAGGAAACAATGTATGGATTGGAGGAAATGTAATTGTACTTCCAGGAGTGACTATTGGAGATAATGTTGTAATAGGAGCAGGAAGTGTTGTAAATAAAGATATTCCATCAAACGTTGTAGTTGTAGGAAATCCTTGTAAAGTTATAAAAAAGATATAATAAAAGTAATAGTGATTGGAGGTACTATAATTATGAAAATTAAACAACAAAAGCAGATAAAAGCATTTTTAATCGAACAATATGGTGAGGAGAAAGGCAAGAAAGTATTTGTTATTTTCTGAAACAATATAAATAGGAAGGTATAAGAAAAGAAATAAAGTTATGGAAGAATTAAAAGGTTTAACACAAAAAGAAATAGAAGAAAAAATAAAACAAGGAAAAACAAATAAAATAAAAATCAAAGCAAATGAAAGTATTTTAAAAATAATAAGTAAAAATATATTTACATATTTCAATTTGATTTTTCTAATATTAGCAATGTTACTTATTACATCACAATCATATAGAAATTTAACATTTTTGATTATTATAACAATAAATATTTTGATTGGAATTTTTCAACAAATAAAATCGAAAATCACATTAGACAAATTATCATTACTTGATAAAAACGATTATATAGTAATTAGAGATGGTAAAAAAGAAAAAATAAGTTCTGATAATCTTGTTGAAGGAGATTATGTGATTTTAGAGGCTGGAAATCAAATACCAGCTGATGCGGTAGTAGTTTCAGGAAAAATGTATGTAAATGAATCACTATTAACTGGTGAGCAGGATGAAATTGAGAAAAATACAAATTCTAGTCTTATGTCTGGAAGTTTTGTTATATCAGGAAAGGCAGTAGTAAAGCTTACCAATGTAGGAGACAATTCTTTTTCAGCAAAAATAATGAAGGACTCAAAGAAAATTAAAGAAACAAAGTCTGAAATGATTTCAGCAATTGACAGCATTGTTAAATTTGCAGGAATAGTCATAATTCCAATTGGATTATTATTATTTTGGGAATCTTATACTGTTAATGGAAATACTTATAAAGAAAGTGTTAATTCAATGGTATCGGCATTAATTGGAATGATACCAGAAGGCTTATACTTATTAACAACTGTTGCACTAGCAATAAGTGCTGGAAAACTTGCTAAAAAGAATATTATTTTACATGATATGAAAAGCATTGAAAGTCTTGCAAGAGTTGATATATTGTGTGTTGACAAAACAGGGACAATTACCAATAATAAAATGAAAGTGTTAGATATATTTGATGAGAAAGAAAATAGTTTTATTTTAGACAGAAAGAACTCAAAACTGGAAATTCTAGCTAAATATATTAATACAATAGATGATAACAATATAACAATGGATGCTATAAAGAAACAGTTAGATGGAATTTCTTATGAAAAGCTATCAAACATAAATAAAGAAAACTTTAATTCTAAAAATAAATTTTCATTTATTAAAATTAATGAAAATTTGACATACAAATTAGGAGCTCCTGAAATATTATTAGATAAAGAATTTGAAAATCTGATTAATAAGAAGGCACAAAATGGAGAAAGAGTATTAGCTTTTGTTAAAGAAGAGAATAAAGAAAATATTCCTATTTTATTTATAAGTTTGAAAAATGAGATTAGAAAAAACGCAAAAGAAATTTTTGGATTTTTTAACAATAGAAAGGTTAAAATTAGAGTTATATCAGGAGATAATCCAATTACAGTATCATCAATTGCAAAGCAAGCAGGAATAAAAGGATATGAAAAATATGTTGATTGTAGAGAATTAGAATGTTATGAAGATATAAAAAGTGCAGTAAAAAAATATAATATTTTTGGAAGAGTAAATCCTGAACAGAAAAAACAAATAATTCAAGCTTTAAAAGAATTAGGCTTAAAAGTAGCAATGACAGGAGATGGAGTAAATGATATTTTAGCAATGAAGGAGTCTGATTGTTCAATTGCTATGGGGTCTGGAGCAGATGCAGCTAGAGAAACAGCACAAGTTGTATTACTTGATTCTGATTTTGGTAAAATGAGAGATATAGTTCATGAAGGAAGAAAAAATATTAATAATATAACAAGATCAGCCTCATTATTTACATATAAAAATATATTTTCTTTGTTGCTTTCTATATATTCAATAGTTTTTGCAATGCAATATCCATTAGAGCCGAATCAAGTATCATTAGGTAGTGCATTTACGATTGGAATACCTGCATTTTTATTGACATTTGAAGAAAATCAAAAGAAACAACAAAATGGTAATTTTTTAAGAAAAGTGTTTAAAAATTCACTTCCTGCTGCAATAACATCATTTTTAGTAATTGTAGCTATGGTTAGGTTTTCTGTATTATTTAATGTAGGCGGACAAGAAATAACAACAGCTTGTAGTTATTTGTTCTTTACAGGAGGATTTTTGATTTTATATAAGATTATTAGACCTCTAAATAAATACAGGTCAAGTGTAATGGCATTGTGCATTCTTGGAATCCTTTTAACGATTAATATTATGCCAGACTTTTTTGCAATAAAAGCAATATCAGGACGAGCTGCAGCGCTTGTAACACTATTTGCAATAGCAGAGTTTTCTGTAATCAGGTGGATTACATTAGTGTTAGATAAATTTGGGAAAAGTAGAAGATAGTGTTAATTTTATTGAATTTACAAATTTAAATACTCAAATAACAACTAAATTCATTTCATTATTAACATCGATGGTAAGTAGTCTTATAGTTTTATATACTATAAGGGCCTATTACAGAGCATAGACAAGTTAATTGGTCTGCTAAATCAGAATAGAGAAAAACATTGAAAAAATTGAAGAAATAAATGATGCATTTATTGAAAAGATTGAAAGTGAAAAAATAAATGCACCAGAGTTTCCACATGTATATTTTGGAGTTTCAATATATGATTCTAAAAGTGTTTATACTGTAGAAGATGCAAAAATAAAGCTGATAACTAATAAAGTACCTTGAAATAATATTATATATATTAAAACAACATTTTCGTATATAAAATGACAAAAAACAACAAAAAAGTTTTATAATCAATATCAGTTAAGCTAAAATGCTATTTAGAAAAGGAGAAAAAATTATGTATACTAAGAACGAATGCAAAGAAATAATGAAAGAAATTGAAAAAATTAAAGATAATCGGATTCAGAAAATCTTAAAAAGTATTGTATTAGAGATTACCGATGAAAATGCAAAGAAAGATATTTTGGAAGAAAAAAGTGATATTGACCCAAATAGTGTAGACCAAAAAGAGGTAATCAAATACATAACTGAACTAATGATTAAGTTAGGTATGCCGGCAAACTTAAAAGGATATTACTACATAAGAGAGGCCCTTATTCTTACCATATCTGATATGGAGAGATTAGACAAAATAACAACAAGATTATATCCTGATATAGCCAAAAAGTATAATACAATACCTTCAAGAGTAGAACGCTCAATACGGCATGCTATAGAATCTGCTTGGTCAAGAGGAGATGTAGAGACTTTTTATGAAATATTTGGATATACTATAAAAAGTGAGACAGGAAAACCAACGAATTCAGAATTTATTGCATTAATAAGTGATAGGATTAGATTAAAATTTAATATGTAATAATAACTCCAAGAAAAGTTGTCAAAGGAAACGGGCCTTTTGACAACTTTTTTCTGTGAGCCAGGCATGGCATTAGTCTTACTGGTGAAAGTCCAATCACAGGTATTTATCGCCAAGTGTAGCAAAATTCTTGAGCCTACGAACAGAAACTTGATAACAAAGGCTACGAGGTGGATAAGATTGTAGAACAAACTAGAGAAAGGAAGAATAAATTTTTTGATAAAATACTACACAAATATGAAATAATGTGATACAATAAAAGACGAAAATTATAAGATAAAGGATAGAAACCTTGAAAATACAATAAAAAACAAAGAGGAGGAGAGAAATATGTCAGGACATAGCAAATGGCACAACATACAAGCTAAAAAAGGAAAAGCCGATGCAGCAAGAGGAAAAATATTCACAAAATTAGGAAGAGAATTATTAATAGCGGTAAAACAAGGTGGGCCAGACCCAGCTGGAAATTCAAAATTAAAAGATGTTATAGCAAAATGTAAAGCAGCAAACATGCCAAATGATACAATAAACAATGCGATAAAAAAAGCATCAGGAGAAGGAAATTCAGCAAATTACGAAGAAGTAGTATATGAAGGATATGGACCAAACGGAGTTGCTGTAATAGTAAATGCAAATACAGATAATAGAAATAGAACTGCAGCAGATGTAAGACATGTATTTGACAAAGCAGGAGGAAACTTAGGAACAACAGGATGTGTATCATACATGTTTGATAAAAAAGGAGTTATAGTAATAGAAAAAGCTTCAACAGATATGGATGAAGAAGAATTAATGATGACAGCATTAGATGCGGGAGCAGAAGATTTTAATTCATCAGAAGAAGTATATGAAATAACAACAGCACCATCAGATTTTTCAGATGTGAGAGAAAAATTGGAAGAAGCAGGTTTAACATTCTTAGAAGCAGAAGTTCAAATGATTCCAACAACAACAGTTGCATTAGATGAAGCAGGAGTTGAAAAAATGGAAAGACTTATTGAAAGATTAGAAGAACTTGATGATGTTATGGATGTATATCACAATTGGGAAGAATAAAAGTAGATAAAAAAATTGTCAATTTTTAAAAAATATTGACAGTTTTTTTTTATTATAGTAAACTATAAATATATTAATTTTTATGGCATATAATATGCTAAAGAAAGGGGTAAAAAATGAAAAAGAAAATTTTATTAGCAATATTGCTAATAGTATTATTAGGAGCTGGGATAGGATATACATGTTTTGCAACAGACATGTTAAAAACAAAAAAACAACTATTTTTCTCATATTTATTATCAGATGATCTTACTAGTGACTTAAAAAGTGAGGATTTATCTAAATATTTAGAAAAAGAGAAAACTACAGCTTTTTCGAACAAAGGAGAAATTACAGCAAATGTAAAAGATAATGGGGAATCAAGTGATGCATATGATTTACTAAGTAATGGTAAAATTAAATTAGAAGGTAAGGTTGACAATTCTCAAAAAAAAGCAGAACAAGAAATAACAGTTGCATTAGCACAAGGAATAAATGTTCCAATAAAAATTAGACGTGATGGAGAAACATATGGAATACAATCAAGATTATTATATGACAAATATATTGCTGTAAAAAATGAAAATCTAAAATCATTATTTGAAAAATTAGGAATGGATAATTCAAATGAGATTCCAAACCAAATAGATTGGGAAAACATACAATTTACAACAGAAGAATTACAAAATATAAAGGATAAATATTCTAGAATATTTTATAATAGTGTAGATAATGATATGTTTGAGAAATCAAAAGTAGATGGTCAAACAAAAGTAACAGTAAATATGACAGCAGATCAATTTGTTTCAATAATAGAAAAAATGGCAAATGAATTAAAGAATGATGAAAAATTACTAAATAAATTATCAGATGGAACAACAGTAGACGAATTGAAAAAACAAATAGATGAGTTTGTAAATGCATTAAAAGATGTAAAACATACAGATCAAGATAAAATGTCAATATCATTATATATAAAATCAAGAAAATTAGTAAAATGTGAAATAAACACAACTGATGAAAATGGAACAGAAACTATTGCAACAGCAGAAAAAGAAGATAATAAATTAACTGTAAAAACATTTGAAGCAAATGAAATGCAAAATCAAATAAGTATAGCTAAAGATGAGAATGCAGATACTACTACATATACAATAAATGTAGTTACTCAAGATTTAGGAGAAGGAAGTAATATTCAAATAAAAATGGGATTCAAAAATCTTTCAAAATTAGATGATGTAGAAGAAAGCATTGAAGCAACAATAGAATATGGAGAAGATGATAATAAATCAGCAATGCAGATAAATTATAATAATACAATTACATTTATTCAAAATGCTGAAATAGAGTCATTTAATTCAGACAATGTTGTAGTATTAAATGATACATCAGAAGATGAATTAAATAATTTATTAGAAACAATCTATGAAAATTTAGGATTAGAATAAAATTAAATGTAGTGGTTCTAAAATTAAATGCAAGAGCATATATATTATTATATATGCTCTTTTTGTGCATGTACGATGTAAAAAGAAGGAGTTCAAATATGACAGGATTAGAAATAGTATTAGAATATTTACCAATTAGAATTAGAAATTTCATAAATGAGCAAAAAAGTACCATTATTGGGACAAAACAGAACCGGTCCCAAATGCGCAGTGAGCAAAACAGAACCGGTCCCAAATGTGCAAATTGAAGAAATAAGATTACGAAGCAATAAGCCATTAGCATTAAAAATTGGACAAGATACACAAATTACAGATTATATTGTCAGTCAAGAGGAGGTTTTACAAGCTTTTGAAAAAGTATGTGAAAGTTCAATTTATTCATATAGAAAGCAGATATGTGATGGCTATATAACAATTAAAGGTGGTAATAGAGTTGGAATTGTTGGTAGTGCAGTTGTTGATAATGGACAGGTTATAAATGTTAATTATGTTTCTAGTTTGAATTTTAGAATTGCAAATCAACGAATTGGGTGTAGTAATCCAGTTATAGAGGATTTGATTGATACTTATAATAATAGTATTTACAATACTTTAATAGTTTCTCCTCCTGGATGTGGTAAAACTACTCTTTTAAGAGATATTGTAAGAAATATTAGTAATGGTATTAAAGTGTTAGGATTTAAGGGGAAGACAGTTGGCGTTGTTGATGAAAGGGGCGAAATTGCTGCAATGTATAAGGGGATTCCTCAAAATGATGTTGGAATTAGAACTGATGTTATTGATAATATGCCAAAACCAGAGGCAATGAGAATATTAGTGCGATCTATGGCTCCAGATGTTATTGTTTGTGATGAGATTGGAAGTGTAGAGGATATAAAGGCAATTGATTATGCGATGTGTTCAGGTGTGAAAGGTATTTTTACAGCTCATGGCAAAGATATAGATGAAGTTAGTAGAAATCCTGAACTTTCAAAATTTTTAAACAAGAGAATATTTGAAAGAATTATAATATTAAATCCTAAAAGGAAAGGAGAATTAGAATGTATTTGTCTATAATTCAAGGTGTTAAATATTTGTTATTAATAGGAATTTTTGGACTATCTACAGCAATAGGTTTTTTGATATCTAAGTCATATCAAAATAGAGTTGTAGAGCTGAAAGAGTTTAAGACTATTTTAAACATAATGAAAACAAAAATTAAATTTACATATGAGCCGTTGGCTGAAATATTTAAACAAATTGCTAAAGATAATGATACTGAGATTGAAAAAATTTTTGGACAGATGGCAAATCAATTATCATATTATCAAGTTAAAGAGGTTTGGGAGAATTGTATACAAGATGCTGATATAAGCATCAAACAAGAAGATAAAGATGTTTTGAAAAAGTTGGGGAAGTTACTCGGACAAACAGATGTCGAAGGACAAATTAGTGAAATTGAAGTGACTGAAAATTTTTTGGATATGCAAATTGAAAATGCGGAAGAAGAGAAAAAGAAAAATCAAAAAATATATAAAACTTTGGGTGTTGTGGCAGGTTTAGTTTTTGTTATTATATTGGTTTGAGTTTGGTTAATCGAATTCTTACACTTGGGAAGGATGGAAATAAAAGATGGATATAAATTTATTGTTTAAAATTGCAGCAATAGGTATTTTAGTTGCTGTTTTGCATCAGGTATTAGTTAGAGCTGGAAGGGAAGATCAAGCAATGATGACTACTTTGGCTGGACTTGTTATAGTTTTGTCAATGGTAATAAAAGAGATAAGTTCGCTATTTCAGACAGTTAGAACCTTATTCAATTTATAAACTTTACACTTAAGGAAGGTGATTAACGATGGAAGAAATAATAAAAATAGTTGGGATAGGTTTAATTGCATTAGTAATAGCAATTATTTTAAAGCAATATAGACCAGAATATGCAATATATGTTTCAATAGTTGCTGGAATTTTAATTCTGGTATTTATAATGAGCAAAATTACTGGAATTATAAATCTGCTTAAATCAATTTCTGATAAGACATATATCAATAAACAGTTTTTAAGCATATTGCTTAAAATAACAGGAATAGCGATTATCACAGAATTTGCAGTTAGTATTTGTACAGACGCAGGAGAAAAGGCAATAGCTAGTAAAATAGAAATTGGTAGTAAAGTTATTATAATTGCAATGTCTATACCAATAATATCAAGCTTATTAGAATTAATAATCGAGATTTTGCCATAGTCAACGGCTAGAAAGGATTAATATGAAAAAAATAATTTTAATATTTATCCTAATACTAATAATACCAACGAAAGTCTCAGCAGAAACAAAAGAAGAAATAATGTCATCAACACAAGAAAAATTCAATATAAGTGGATTTATAAATCAAGCACAAGAATATACTGGAGATTTTTTTGAGGATATGGATTTATCTGATATATTCAATCAAGCAGTACAAGGAAAAGTCAATAATCAAACAATATATAAGAAAATAATCAAAATTTTAGGAAATGAAGTTAGTTCAAATATAAAGATACTGATAAGTATATTAGTAATAATAGTAATACATGGAATTTTAAAATCAATAACAGATAGTTTAGAAAATAGTAATGTGTCACAGATAATTTATTTTGTTCAATACATATTAATTGTAACATTAATCATGTCAAATTTTACAGAAATAATCAAATTAATAAAAGAAACAGCAAACAATTTAGTAGGATTTATAAATCTACTTATGCCGCTTCTACTTACACTTATGGTATATACAGGAAATATTACTACAAGTTCAGTGTTAGAGCCAATTGTGTTATTCATAAGCAACTTTATAGGAAATATAATTGTAGATGCATTAATACCAATTGTGCTAATAATAGTAGTATTTTCAATAATATCAAAAATTTCTGATAAAGTACAAGTAGAGAAAATATCAAAATTCTTAAAATCTGGAGTAATCTGGTTTTTAGGAATAGTATTAACAATATTTGTAGGAGTAGTATCATTAGAAGGAACATTAAGTAGTAGTGTGGATGGAGTTACAGCAAAAACTGCAAAAGCAGCAGTATCAAGTGTAATACCAGTAGTAGGTAAAGTATTAGGCGATGTAGTTGATAGTGTGCTTGGATGTGGAGTAATTTTAAAAAATGCAGTAGGAGTTGTTGGAGTAATAGTAATAATAGGAATATGCATATTACCAGTTTTGAAAATAGCAACACTAAGCATAATGTACAGTCTAGCATCAGCAGTAGTACAACCTGTTGCAGATGACAAAATAGTAAAACTTTTAGATGAAATGAGTGGAGTATTTAAACTATTACTAGCAATTCTATGCAGTTTGTCTGTAATACTAATTATTGGTGTAACATTAGTAATCAAAATTTCAAATAGTGGGATGATGTATAGATGATTAATTTTATTAGTTCATGGGCTGAACAAATAGTACTAGCAGTTATTATTGCTACAATTATAGAATTGATTTTACCTAAAAACAAAAATCGAAAATACATACAAATGGTAATAGGAGTATATGTTTTGTTTAATATAATTTCTCCTATTATAAAGAATAAAGAAGCGATTTCTGTAGAAAACTATAATATAGAAAAATACGAAACAAATTCGACATATGAAATAGACCAATCATCTATGGATGAGAGGATAGAAAAAATCTATTTAGAAGAATTACAAAAAAATACAACATCAAAATTTGAGAATGCAGGTTTTATAGTTGAAAGATGTATAGTTGATGCAGAGCTTGACACAAACAAGAAAAATGCAGGAATACATTTAATAACAGTAAAGCTTCAAGGTCCAGCAGATGAAGGAGAAATCAATAAAAAAGTAGAAGAACTTGCGGAAGAATATGAAATATCAAAAGATAAAATCAAAATAATTATAAAGTAGTTTATACTACAAAAGGAGGAAAAATGTTTAAAGATTTTTTCAAAAAAAGTGATAATGAAAAAGACAAAAAGAAACAAATGGAGAATATTATTATATTTATAATAATATTAATAGTAACAGTACTAATAATAAATAGTATGTGGTCATCAGACAATAAAGGAAGTCAAGAAAAGAAACAAGATAATTCAAAAGTACTAGCCCAAAATTCAAGTTCTGATGCAACAAATACAGATGATTTAGAAGCAAAACTAGAAGATATATTAGGAAGCATGGATGGGGTAGGAAAAGTAAAAGTATTAATAAAATATTCTGAAAGCAGTAGTGTAGTAGCAATGTATAATGAAACAACATCAGAAAGTACTACAAAAGAAAATTCTAAAGATGGGACCAGTAAAGATGTAAAAGAAACTGAAAGTAAAAAAGAAATTGTATGTTCTGATGAAAGTGGACAAAGCAAGCCGATTACAGAAAAAGTTGTTATGCCTGTCATAGAAGGAGCAATTATAACTGCACAAGGTGCAAAAGACTCAAATGTAAAGTCTGCAATAGTAAGTGCTGTAGAAGCTGTTACAGGACTTGCTGTACATAAAATTCAAGTTTTTGAAATGGGGGTGAAATAAATGAAAATGAAAAAAGGCTCTGTTGTAATTTATGTATTAGCATTAATGCTAGTAACAGCTGGATATTGGGCATATTTATCAAACGAAACTAAAACTATAGAAACTGTTAGTAGTGAAAATCAAAATACAACAGATGAACATCTAGGAGATGCGACACTTGTTAATAGTAATGATGTTACAAATGAAACTACTAATAATGAGAATGAATCAGAAACGAATACAACCAATACCACAACAACTTATTCTGAAGCGACTAAAACAGATGACTATTTTCAAGAGTCAAAATTATCAAGAGATACGATGTATTCACAAACACTGGAAACATATCAGAAGATGTTAGATAATTCAAATGTTTCTGAAGAGCAAAAAGCAATTGTAACACAAGAGATTACTAAATTAAATCAAGAAAAAAATGCAATAATGATAAGTGAGAATTTATTATCAACTAAAGGATTTGAAAAATGTGTGATTTTTGTGAATGTTGACAGTATAAGTGTAATTATTGGAAAAGAAGAATTAAAACAGGATGAAATCGCTCAAATTCAAAATATTGTTTCAAGAGAAATGAATGCTAAAGTTGAAAATATACATATAATGACAAAATAAGGTTTGCAAAAAGCTATATAAAATGGTATAATGGTAAATGTAACTATTGTAGAAGATTTGCAAGAGTGTATCTTGTAAGAAGGAGGACTTTCAAAATGAAAACCAAATATGAAGAAATCGTTAATGTGGAAAGAATAGGAGAAAAAGGAGTGACAGATATATCTGGAGTGCTTTCTTTAGCTAAAAGAGAAAGAATACGGACAGCTAGCCAAGATAAAGTAAGAAGAATGCTTTTATGCATAGACATGCAGAAAGATTTTATGGAAGGAGGTACTGTACCTGTACCAAATTCTAAAAGAGATGTAGAAAACATTACACGTTTTATTTATAATAATATGGAAAACATTACACAAATTATTTGTAGCATGGATGCACATATTAGAGAACAGATTTTTCACCCATGCTGGTGGGTAAATAAAAAAGGTGAAAATCCAGAACTATATACAAAAATTACATATGAAGATGTAATTAATGGAAAGTGGAGAACTGCCAATATGAAATGTTCGAAAAAGAGCAAAAAGTATTTGAAAAAGTTAGAAGAAAGTGGTAAAAAGAAATTATGTGTATGGCCATATCACTGCTTGAGAGGAACAGATGGATACACTCTTGAAAATGAGTTTGCTAAGATGATACGTTTTCATTCTTTGGTTAGAATAACTAATTCTGAAATTATACAAAAAGGGCAGGACAGATTTTCTGAAATGTATGGCGTTGTGAAACCAGAAGTAGTATCTGATGATACTGAAATCAATTTGGAATTTCTCAAGCTGTTCAGGAAGTATGATGAAATATACATCGTAGGAGAAGCAGCGAGTCATTGCGTTTTAGAAACAGTAATGCAGATTTGTGAATATTTCAAAGACAGACTTGATATTCTTTCAAAAATTAAGGTGTTAACTGATTGTACATCACCAATTAAAGGATTTGAAGAAGAAACAAATAGAAAATTTGATATGCTTAGAGATAACTATGGTATCAAATTTATGAAATCAACTGATGTGCAGATGGTAAATTAAGAATTTTGACAGTCGGAAAAGACTCTTTAAAGGCGTTTTGCTTTTAAAAAGTCTTTTCTTTTAATTATGATTAATAATTAAATAGTAGTTATAATTGCAACTAATTATAAAAAATTTAGAAATTAATAATATATTGTTTTTGAAATACCGCGTAAGCGACCAAATGAGTGAAACGAATGCGATATGGAGCAATCTACATACTATTATTTTTAATATGAAGATTGCGACACCAAGGTATAAAAAAACAATATATTATTAATTTCTAAATATACTATTCCATAATGTAACAACTTTTTATGAAAGTTTAGTGAAAATCTTGATTTAAAGCAGAAAATGTGATAATCTTAATTTATAAAAAATAGGAGGTAATTGTAATGGAATTAAAAGGATCAAAGACAGAACAAAATTTAATGACTGCATTTGCAGGAGAATCACAAGCAAGAAATAAATACACATATTTTGCAAGTAAGGCAAAAAAAGAAGGATATGAGCAAATAGCTGCTATATTCCAAGAAACAGCTGATAATGAAAAAGAACATGCAAAAATGTGGTTTAAATTATTAAATGGTGGAGAAATTGGAACAACAGCAGAAAACTTACAAGCAGCTGCTGATGGAGAAAATTACGAATGGACAGATATGTATGCAGAATTTGCTAAAACAGCAAAAGAAGAAGGATTTACAAGAATTGCATATTTGTTTGAAGAAGTAGCTAAAATAGAAAAAGAACATGAAGAAAGATATTTAAAATTATTAAACAATGTAAAAGATGGAAAAGTATTTGAAGCTGGAGAAGTTAAAATATGGAAATGTAGAAATTGCGGACATATAGTTGTAGGAACATCTGCACCAGAGGTTTGTCCAGTATGTAGCCATCCAAAAGCATATTTTGAAATAAAAGCAGAAAATTATTAATAGATAAATCTGTCAAAAAGGACAAAACTTTTTGACAGGCTTTATTATTTTTATCTATAAATTAATATAAAGAATACTTTTAAATATAAACTTTTCATTCCATGTCTTGGCTTACTACGAAACTTAAGAACTTCTAATTTGTTTTATGGCACCCTTCCACTCTCGTGAACTCTTTCCATAAAACTACATAGAAGTTCTAGAGTTTCTTCATGCACATTCGTCATTATATTCAAACTTTATATTTAAAAGTATTCTAATAAAACAATATTACTAGATATAAAATTAAAAAAACCTGTCAAATAGGTTTATCGTCTTTGACAGATTTCCATTTCATACTGATTTTTCCTTGAGCTTGTCTTTTCTTTGGTGAAATAAATCCTGCTCTGTATTCTTGTTTCCATACAGGAGGAACATACATTCCATTACCTTTTGTATTAATATCTGGTGCAATAGGTATTGTATAAGGTAAGCCGAATGATTTTAGACTACAAATCATTGAAATGTATATAAATAGTCCTACGCCAATTCCTAAGAAACCAGCTGTAGCTCCGAGTGCTATAAACCAAAATCTAAAAATACGCACATGAAAACCAAAAGAAAAATCTGGAATAGCAAATGAAGCAATACCAGCCATAGCTACTATAATTATAAGAGTAGAACTTACAAATCCAGCATTTACAGCAGCTTCACCTAAAATTAAAGCTCCTACAATACCAATAGATGAACCAATTAAAGAAGGAACTCTGAGACTAGCTTCTCTTATTAATTCAAATGATATTTCCATAAGTAAAATTTCAAAAATTATTGGAAATGGTACATTTTCTCTTGATGCCAAAATTGAGAAAAGTAAAGGTGTTGGTAAAATTTCCTGATGAAAACTTGCTATAGCCATATAAACACCAGGCAATAATAATGTAATTAATGTTGCTAATATACGAATTCCACGCAAAAAATTTGCAAATAATGGTCTTAAATTTGTATCTTCAGGTGAAAATAAAAAATCTTCAATTGTAGCTGGCAAAATTAAAGCATATGGATTACCATTTACAAGTATAACAACTCTACCTTGAAATAAATATTTAGCACATTTATCAGGACGTTCAGTTGACAAAAGTTGAGGTATTCCAAAACCTTCATCTGATTCAATTAATTGCTCAAGTTGACCAGTAGAAAGTAATGAATCAACATCAAGATTACTAAGTCTATACCTAGCTTCAGCTACTAAATCATTATTAGCAATGTTTTTTAGATAGCAAACTCCACATTTTGTTTGGCTTATTTTACCAACAGGTATAGTTTCTATTATAAGATTTTCATTATTTATAATACGTCTTATAATAGAAGTATTAGTTCTAAAATTTTCAACAAAACCTTCTTGAGGTCCTTTTATTACTGATTCGTTTTCAGGAGTGCTAATACTACGTTGAGTGTAATTTTTAACATCAATATCAAATGCAATATTTAAAGTATCTATAAATAATAAGCAATCTCCCATATTAATTCCAGAATAAACATCTTGAAAATCTTGAACCTTAGTTACACTATTTTGTGGTAATAAGCAATTATCAACATATTCTAGTAAATTTCCTTCAAATGGCTTGTTATATCTATGTTTTCCCATCATTAAAGATTTTAAAATAAAATCATTTATAGAAATTGAATCTACTAAGCCATCAATATAAATAATAAAACATTTATGGTTTTTATTATATGCAAACATATTAAATTCTCTTATTATAACATCAGGACAGATTAGAGTGTTATACTGACTTTTTAGAAAATCTAGATTTTCTTTAATGTTGCTAAAAACTTTATAATTTTTCTGAGATGTTTCAGAAGATAAAGTACTTTGAGAATCAGAATTTGTGTTCATAATAGAAAAATTATAAATTTGAGGCGTATATTTAATTAACTTGTTAAAATAGTTTTTAAAATTCATATTATTAATATTTGCAAAAAAGGAAAAAATATTCAAAAAACTTGAAAACAATATGTAAATAATATATAATTAAATTAGTGCAATTAAACTATAATTGTATCTTGCTAAGGAGGAAATATGAAAGATAAAATAGTAAGTTTTATACTTATTTTAATAGTAATAGCAATTATGGTTGCTATTGGAATTTTTGGCTATACAATATATAAAGAAATAATAGCAAGTGATGAAAATTTTATTTTAGACTTTCAAGGAATACGGAAATTTACTAAAAGAAAATAATGATAATAAACAGGATACAATAGATACTAGTATAGATATATTTAATGGAATTGAGGATGGAACAAGTATTGCAAATCCAATTACAACTAATAATAAAAAATACAATCATTTATATGATCAATTAGATTCTACGGCAAAATTAATATATGATAAATTATATGAAAATAAAGAAAATTTAAAAACAGGAACATTTAGAATAGATTTTGGTAATCAATTTCAGACACTTTTGTCACAAAGCAATGGAGAAAAAGAATTAAAACAAAAATATCAATCAGCAATAGAAGTGTTGATATATGAGAATCCAGAAATTTTTTATTTAGATGCAACAAAAATGTTCATAAATATTGAAAAAACAACCAAATTAACTAGTACAAAATATAATGTGTATATGGATAGTGGTAATAAAGTAAATTATTTGGCTGATGGACTTTCAGGTAAAGAAGATATTGATACATATCAGTTAAAAATTGAAAAAGTCAGAGATTATATAGTTTCTAAAGTAAATGGAAAAAGTGATTATGATAAAATTAAAATGATACATGATTATTTAAGAGATACTATAGAATATGATTCAACATTGTCAAAAAGTAATATATATGATATATACGGTGCGTTGGTATTAAGGGAATGTGTGTGTGAAGGATATGCAAAGTCATTTCAATATTTAATGAATGAAGTTGAAATTGATAATGTTATAGTAATAGGAACAGGAACTAATAGTAAGGGAAAAACTGAAAATCATGCATGGAATTATGTTTTGCTAGATAATAATTGGTATGCTATAGATGTTACCTGGGATGATCCAATTTTAATTGGTGAAGGAAAGATGCCGGAAGAATCAAAATATAAATATTTCTTAAAGGGTGCAAATACAATGAATCAAAACCACGTGCCATCAGGGAAATTTACAGATGCAGGACAAACATTTCAGTATCCAGTGCTAAGTGTAGAAGATTATAAGTAAGAATAAGAAAGGGTGAGAAGATGTTAGAATTAGAGGAGAATTCAAGAAAGTTGGAAATGTTAAAAGAAAAAATAGAAAGTTTAGGTGAGTCTCTTTGACATAGAAGGAATAGACAAAGAATTAAAACAATTAGAAGAACAAACAGTACAAGAGGGATTTTGGCAACAAGATTCAATTGAAACAGGCAAAATATTATCAAAAATAAAACAAATAAAAAACAAAGTAGTAAAATATAAAAAAGTAAAACAAGAGGTAATAAATTTACAAGAACTAACAGAATTAGCAAATTTAGAAAGTGATGAAGAAGTAGCAAGAGATATATTAAAATCAACCACAAAATTGGAAGAAGATGTTGAAAAACTTCAACTTGAAACATTATTATCAGGAAAATATGATAAAAATAATGCAATATTAACATTACATCCAGGTGCAGGAGGAACAGAGTCACAAGATTGGGCAGAAATGTTATATAGAATGTATGTTAGATGGGCAAATAAAAATGGATATGAAGTAAAAGAACTTGACTATCTAGAAGGAGAAGAAGCTGGAATAAAAAGTGTAACATTTGAAATAGTTGGCGAAAATGCTTATGGATATATGAAAGGAGAAATGGGTGTACATAGACTTGTAAGAATTTCTCCATTTGATGCAGGTGGAAGAAGACATACATCTTTTGCATCATTAGAAGTTTTGCCAGAAATTACAGATGATATACAAATAGATATAAATCCGGATGATTTAAGAGTTGATACTTATAGAGCTTCAGGCGCTGGGGGACAACATATAAATAAAACATCATCTGCTGTTAGAATTACACATATTCCAACAAACACAGTAGTTGCCTGCCAATCAGAACGTTCACAAATTCAAAATAGAGAAACAGCAATGAAAATGTTAAAATCAAAACTCCTTAATTTGAAAGAAAAAGAACAAAAAGAAACTATTGATGAGTTAAAAGGAGAACAAAAAGATATTGCTTGGGGAAGTCAAATAAGATCATATGTATTTTGCCCATATACATTAGTGAAAGATCATAGAACTAATTATGAAGTGGGAAATGTAGCAAGTGTAATGGATGGAAATATTGATGGTTTTATAGAAGCATTTTTAAAATGGAACATGTAAGATTTTCTAAAATATAATAATAGTAATGGTATTTAAATAAATACTGTTGCTATTATTTTTTATACAAAGATGAGGTTTGAACATGGATACAATAGTAATTAAATTTGGAGGAAGCTCAGTGGCAGATAATGAGAAATTACAAACTGTTGCTAGTAAAACAATAAAATTATATGAACAAGAAAACAATATTGTTATTGTAGTATCTGCTCAAGGAAAAACAACAGATAAACTTATAAATGAAGCAGAAGAGTTGTCTTTAAAACCAAATTATAGAGAAATGGATGCATTATTAAGTGTAGGGGAGCAAATAAGTGCCAGTAAATTAGCAATATTATTAAATTATTTAGGATATAAAGCAATATCACTTACAGGATGGCAAGCAGGAATTCATACAAATGAAGAAAATCAAAATGCAAAAATAGAATATATTAATACACAAAGGATTCAAAAAGAATTACGAGATGGAAAGATTGTTGTGGTTGCAGGTTTTCAAGGAATAGATAAAAATAATAATATAACCACATTAGGAAGAGGTGGATCAGATACAACTGCAGTAGCATTAGCAGCAGCCTTACAAGCTAAACAATGTTATATTTATTCTGATGTTGATGGAATATATACGGCTGATCCTAATAAGGTTGAACAAGCACAAAAACTAAAAAACATTTCTTATGAAGAAATGCATGCTTTGTCAAGCGAAGGTGCAAAAGTTTTACATGATAGATGTGTAGAAATGGCAGAACGAAATAATGTTCCAGTAATAACTGGTTCTACATTTAATGATAATTCTGGGACCGAAATAACGCATAAATTAGAGGCGTCAGGAATAAAAAGTATTGTAAAAAAAGATGTTTCTAGAATTTCCGTTGTGGGTTTTGGAATTAGTTCTAGAGATGAAATTCTTAATACTATACTAGATGTTGCTAATAAGAATAGTTTGGAGATTTTTAATATTGATATTAGTAGAACGAAAATTTCTATAGTTTTTAAAGAGATTATTAAAGATGATTTTTTAAATGAGTTGCATAGGTTGCTGATATATAATTAATATTTACAATTTATACATCAAATTTAATTGCAAATCACAAAAAATAAGTAAATAAAATTTCAAAAAAATGAAATAAAATACTTGTAAAAAAGAAAAATATTGATATAATAAAGTAGAAACAAATTTTACCAATATTGGTAAAATTTTAATAATTTTGGGGATACCCGATAGGAGGAATTAATATGTTAAAAAAAGTAGCTATACTAGCAAATGGAGGAGATGTATCTGGCTTTAATGCTGTAATTAGAGCAATAATAAAAACAGCAGAACATAATAATGTAGAATGCTATGGATTTATAGATGGATATAATGGATTATTAAAAAATGAATATGTAAGATTAAGTACAGCAAATGATGCAACAGCATCAGGAATACTACCTAAAGGAGGGTCAATAATTGGATCATCAACAAATGCAAATGTATTTAATTATAAAGTAGTTGGAGAAAATGGAGAAGTTGAATACAAAGACTTATCAGATGTATGTGTAGAAAATATCAAAAAAGATGGATTTGATTGTATTTTTACATTAGGAGGAGATGGAACACAAAAATCAGCAAGAGACTTTTCTACAAAAGGAGTAAATGTAATAGGGGTTCCAAAAACTATAGACAATGATGTTGCATGTACAGATATAACATTTGGATACAATACAGCAGTATCTGTTGCTGCAGAAGCATTGGATAGACTACATACAACAGGAGAAACACATCATAGAATCATGGTACTAGAAGTTATGGGAAGATATGCAGGATGGATTGCATTAGAATCTGCAATAGCAGGAGGAGCTGATGTTGCATTAATTCCAGAAATTCCATATGATATTAACAAAGCAGTAGATAAAATAAATGAAAGAAGAGCTAAAGGAAAAGAATTTAGTATAGTTGTAGTTGCAGAAGGTGCTGCTCCAAAAGGAGGAGAAATTACAGTTGAAGGAAAAAGAGATAATGGAGCAGGCGTTGATAACAATAAACTTGGTGGAGTAGGTCAAGTTGTTGCTAGACAATTAGAAAAATTAACAGGGTTAGAAGCAAGAAATACAACTCTTGGATATATGCAAAGGGGTGGAACACCAACAGCATTTGATAGAGTTTTATCTACTAAATATGGTGCTAAAGCTATGGAACTTGCATTAAAAGGACAATTCGGAGTATTAGCAGTATTAAGAAATGGAAAATTAGATAGCGTTTCTTTAGAAGATGTTGTAGGAAATAATACTAAAATAGGTGCTGTTTCTGGTAATACTGCAGAGAGTAATTTAAGAAAAGTCACAATGGATGATGATTTAGTTAAAACTGCTAGAGATATTGGAATTTGTTTAGGAGACTAAAATAAATAATAGAAGAATTATGTAAAATTAGTTGCATACAGAGTCTGCAATGTGGTATAATAAAAAGGTAACAATTGGCAATTTTACTTTATAGTATAAGTAAAAGCAATTTTCAAATATCAGGAGGAATGTTATGATTACAATGGAAATGGTTCGGAATGCAAGATTAGAAGATTTATTTTTTGCTACTATTTCTAAAGAACTAACTTGGGAAGAATCAGAGAAGTACCATTTATCAGGCCTTGAAGGTATTCCAGATGGAATTACTCCAAGTGAATTGTTAAGGGTAGCTATTGCTGAAGCTCTTGAAGAAGCGGGAGAAATTACAGAAGGAGCAGTAGAAGAAAAAATAAATGAGATAAAAAATAGTATTTTATCTTGTATTAAAGAAGAACAAGTTACGATAATATTCATCAAAAATAATGAATATTTCGATGTAACCAGCATGGAAATCTTAAGCGATGAATATGAAGTTTCAAACTTAGAACCACTTTCTAAATATGCGACTGAAAATGACTTTGAACTCGAAGAGAGTGAAGAGGGATTAGTATTTTCACTTGAAGAAAACATCTTAGAAAAGTATTTGAAAGAAATTGAGAAATAAGCTCACTAAAGCAAACCTCTACATATAGCATGTAGAGGTTTGTAATAATTCACATAAATTTCACAAAAAGAGCATTGACAAAAGTGACACTGTGTCATTATAATATATGACATAGTGTTATTTTTTTGTCGAAAGGAAGTGATTAAATGCCAAAAGAAACATTTTTAAAATTGTCAAAAGAGAAACAGCAAAAAATAATAAAATCTGCTAAAAAAGAATTTGCAAGAGCACCAATAGAAAATGTTTCAATAAAAAATATAGTAGAAGATGCAGATATTGCAAGAGGGAGTTTTTATCAATATTTTGAAAGTAAAGAAGATTTACTTATATACATATTAAAAGAAAATTCAGAAGAACTAAATAATAAGTTAAGAAACAAATTAAAAGAAATTAATGGAAATATATTTGAATTATATGTTTTTTTATATGATTCAATGATAGAAGAATTCACGAATAATCCGGACCAAGAATTATTTAGACAAATATTTATTAATTTAAAATCTTCAGATGAAAATGTATTTGACTTAGTAAAAAAAACCAAGCCTCAAGATATTATAGAATATTATGAGCAAATTGATAAGACAAAATTAAATATAACAAATCATGAAGATTTAGTAATAATTTGTGATATGCTAAATGCTATTACAAGAAGAGCAGTAATAAAAAATTTTAAGAATAAGTCAAAAGAATATTGTAGAAAAATGTTCTTAAAAGAAATAGAATATTTAAAACATGGAATAGAAAAAAAGGAGGAAAAAGATGCTTAAAATATTAAAAAACTTAAAACAATCATGGATGTCAGTACTTGTAATTGTTGCATTATTATGTGTTCAAGCAGCGGTAGATTTAGAATTACCTAATTATACTTCAAAAATAGTAAATACAGGTATACAAGCGGGAGGAATTGAATATGCAGTACCAGAAACAATAAGCCAAAAAGATATGGATGCAATATTACTATTCTCAAATGATGATGACAAAATATTAGAAAACTACACAACAGACGATGCTGACGGAAACTATGTTATAAAAGATTTAAAAGAAAGTGAAAAAGAAGAACTTGAACAAATAATGACAAAACCAATCATTATATCAAGAACAGTGCAAAAAGAAGAAATGGCTAATAAAATAAAAGAACAAATATTAGTAAATGTACCAGAAAACCGAAAAGAAATGATGCAAAATATGTCAATAATAGACATATTAAAAACAATGCCAGAAGAACAATTAAATCAAATGCTTAGTGAATCAACCAAACAAATAGATGAAATGCAAGATTCAATCAAAAGTCAAGCAGCAGTTGCATATGTAAAAGAAATATATAAAGATGCAGGTGTTGATACAGATAAATTACAAATGAATTACATAATGGTTGCTGGTTTAAAGATGTTAGTGTTAGCAGCAATAAGTATGGCATCAGGTATTACAATAATGATGTTATCATCAAGAGTTGGTGCTAAAATGGCAAAAACACTAAGAGAAAAAATATTTAATAAAGTACTAAAATTTTCAACTAAAGAATTAAGAGAATTTTCAACCGCTTCTTTAATTACTCGTAGTACAAATGATGTGCAACAAATTCAACAATTATTAGCAATGCTATTTAGAACAGTAGTATATGCACCAATAATAGGAATAGGTGGAGTAATAAAAGTAATACATCAAAGTAACACATCAATGGCCTGGATAATAGGAGCAGCAGTAATTACAATATTAGTAGTTGTTGCAATACTATTTGCAGTTGCAATGCCAAAATTCAAGAAACTACAAGACTTAATAGACAAATTAAATGGTGTAGCAAGAGAGATATTAACAGGAAAATCTGTAATTAGAGCATTCAATACAGAAGAAAGAGAAGAAAAAAGATTTGACAGTGCAAACACAGACTTAACAAAAGCAAATATATTTGTAAACAGAACAATGTCAGTAATGATGCCAATGTTAATGCTTATTATGAATGGTGTATCAATCTTAATTATATGGGGTGGCGGACACAACATAGACCAAGGTATAATGCAAGTTGGAGATATGTTAGCATTTATTCAATATGCAATGCAAATAGTAATGAGTTTCTTAATGATTTCTATGATTTCAATAATGCTTCCAAGAGCATCTGTATCAGCTAATAGAATTACAGAAATATTAGAAACAGAGCCAAGTATTAAAGATAAAGAAACAACAAAGAAATTAGATCCAAGTAAAAAAGGATTAGTAGAATTCAAAAATGTATCATTTAGATATCCTGATGCAGATACAGAAATACTTGAAGATATTAACTTTACAGCAGAATCAGGAAAAACAACTGCAATAATAGGAAGTACAGGAAGTGGAAAATCAACAGTTGTAAATTTAATACCAAGATTTTATGATGTAACAGGAGGAGAGCTTTTAGTTGATGGTGTAAATGTAAAAGATTTATCTCAAAAAGAATTAAGAGAGGTTATTGGTTTTGTACCACAAAAAGGAGTATTATTCTCTGGAACAATTGAAAGTAATATAAAATATTCTAATGAAAGTATGTCAGATGAAAAAATGATAGAAGCAGCAGAAATAGCGCAAGCAACAGAATTTATCGATGGAAAAGATGACAAATATAAATCAGAAATAGCGCAAGGCGGAAGCAATGTATCAGGAGGACAAAAGCAAAGATTATCAATAGCAAGAGCTGTTGCAAAAGACCCAGAAATATTTGTGTTTGATGATAGTTTTTCTGCATTAGACTTTAAAACAGATGCAGCATTAAGAGAAGCATTAGCACAAAGAACAAATAATAAAACAAATATAATTGTAGCACAAAGAATTAGTACTATTTTAAATGCAGATAAAATAATAGTTTTAGATGATGGAAAAATAGTAGGGCAAGGAACACATGAAGAATTACTTGAAAATAATGAAACATACAGAGAAATTGCATTATCACAATTGTCTGAAGAAGAATTAAATAAAAAGGAAGGAGGAAAATAATATGCCAGGACCAATGGGGCCAAGACCAGGCCATACAACAGAAAAGGCCAAAGATTTTAAAGGAACAACAAAAAAATTAATAAAAAATTATTTGTCAAAATATAAAATCGGATTAATAATAGTATTTATATTTGCAGTAGGAAGTACTATATTTTCTATAATAGGACCTAAAATATTAGGAAATGCAACAACAGAAATATTTAATGGTTTAGTAAATAAAATATCAGGAAATGGTGGAATAGACTTTGGAAAAGTTGGAATAATCCTACTAACACTATTAGGACTATATGTAGTCAGTGCATTATTTTCTTTCATCCAAAGTTTTGCAATGACACAAATTGCTCAAAATCTTACATATAAATTAAGAAAAGATTTAGCACATAAAATAAATTCACTTCCAATGAATTATTTTGATAAAAAGACAAATGGAGAAGTATTGTCAATAATAACAAATGATATAGATACATTAGGAATGAATTTGAATCAAAGTATTACACAAATAATAACATCAATATGTACACTGGTTGGAATATTAATAATGATGCTTTCAATTAGTTGGCAAATGACATTAATTTCATTAATAGTTATGCCAATTGGAGCATTTCTTGTAAAAATAATAGTAGGAAAATCACAAAAATACTTTAAAAAGCAACAAGATTACTTAGGACATGTAAATGGTCAAGTAGAAGAGGTGTTTTCAGGATTGACAATTGTAAAAGCATTTAATGGAGAAGAAGATGCACAAAAAGAATTTGAAAAAGCAAATTCAGAATTGTATAGTTCAGCATGGAAATCTCAATTTTTATCAGGATTGATGCACCCAATAATGGG
Organism: uncultured Clostridia bacterium; assembly: GCA_934149155.1. GTDB lineage: Bacteria > Bacillota > Clostridia > TANB77 > CAG-508 > CAG-269. The sequence goes on from CAKPDZ010000012.1 coordinate 28,568, forward strand.
ATTTATATCAAATATTGGATATGTAGGTGTAGCAATTGCAGGAGGTTATTTAGCTATTAACGGAAAAATTACTGTAGGAAATATACAAAGTTTTATACAATATAATAAACAATTTACACAACCAGTAAACCAAATTGCACAAGTATCAAGTATGTTACAAGCAATGGTTGCTGCAACAGAAAGAATATTTGAATTCTTAGAAGAAGATGAAGAAGTTGAAACTTATGTAGAAGGAACAACAACAGAAGGCTTAAA
>CAKPDZ010000013.1 GCA_934149155.1 uncultured Clostridia bacterium
AAATTACTAGCTTAAGCTATATCAATTATAATACTTTTTAGTATCATAGTCAATACCTTATTTATTTTATTCTAAAATCCCAAAAATTATTCATGTACTAGCCAAAAACAATATACTTTAAAATAAGAGGACTCGAACGAGTCCTCTGAATTAAATTATTATATTATCCTAAAACTTTTTTCTTGATAAAATACACTCCCCCTGCTAGTATGATTAAAGATATTGTTATTGTTGAAATAATAAATACTCTATTTCCAGCCAAACCTGTTGGTGGTGTTATTACTATTTTAGTTTTATCATCATCTGGTTCATCTGGCGTTCCTCCATTATTTGAAGGATTATAGTTACCAGGTATTGAATTTTCAGGACTTCTTACACCAACTATTTCAATAATTTCTGTATGGTTGGTTGCATTGAATCCATTTGTATTTGTTGAAAGTAACTTACTTCCATATAGTTTTATACTAGATGTTTCACCAACTTTAATTTTATTTTCATTTTTATTAAATGCTTCTGTTACACTAATTGTATATTTTCCATCCCTTATTCCATCATATACATTGTATGATGTTCCATTTATTTGGTCACCAGCTTTTGCAATTAATTGTTTTCCTTGTTCAGTTGACTCTTTGTTTTCTTTCCAATCAAGCAAATCTTCTGCAGTAACCTTCTGCCATCCAATGTCATTATTTGCAGAATCATCATAAACTAAATCAGATTCCATGTAATCAACTACCTTTTTAATTGCTCCCGTAACTTCATTTTTACCATTCGTTCCATAGTAATAATAATCTTTATCTTCTGTATATTGATAATCCTTTTCGGATTTATTTTTTATTGATATAGTATATTCTATACTTATTTGTGCCCCTTGTAAGATTTCATTATCAATTTCTATACTTACCTCTCCAGGTAAGGCTTTAGTATATAATAATTTACTACTTCCTGAATTGTCATTTTCTGATGTTACAGTTTGTAAATATGGATTTCCACTTATTAATACTTGTCCATTTGCTAATACTAATTTTAAATTTGATATTATTTTATTAACTTCATAATCTTGTCTTGCTCTTTCTGTAATACCAAAATCTTGATATGGATTTACTGAATAGAATGTGTCTTTAAGTTTAATTTTCTGTTCGCCATTTTGTCCTATTTCTAATACTACTATTTTATCTCCAGACAAATTATATTCATCTTTATAATCAGTATATGTTACTTTCTTATTAAATCCATCTTCTGTAACTTCACTATATTCTACTCCGACATCAAAGAATGCTGTATCTGCTGTCATTGTTGAATTTTGTAAGTATGATTCAAAGTATATATCATCTGTTGAATCTCTTTTTGAAACATCATCTGTAGCATCAGAATATCTAATTAAACCACTTTCATCTGCACTTTTACTCTTAGTTTGACCACTCTTATCTGAATATTTTAATATCCAGTTTAAGTCTCCCATTCTTTCATCTTTGCTAGAATCAATTTTCTTTTCAAGGTTTAAGGCCTGTTTCATTGCATTTGAAGTAATAATTGTTGATTTGTAATCTCTTACATTTATTTCTTCTATATTCTTTCCTTCACTATCTACAATCCAAGAACCTTCTCCGTATGTATATCTTATTAGATATTTTCCTGGTACTACTCCTAGGAATTGATAACTTCCATCTGTACCTGTAGTTGTTCTTGCATCTATCTCTGTTCCTGTTGCTCTTCCATTTTCTACTTTTAATTGATATATTTTTGCAACTTTGGCATTTCCATTCTCATCACGAGCAATATGGTCTGTTGTATTTTCGTCATATTCTAATAATTCTACTGTAGCACCACTTACTCTATTTTTATCAATTTTTGCATAAGCTCCATTTCCCATATAGGTTCCTCCAGTATAAAGAATTCCATCTCCAACTCTTTCTTCACCCATATGTATTGAGTCATCTGCAGCATTTGCATTTTCATCTTCAAATACTGTTCCTGATAGTCCTCTATCTTTTCCATCTTCTATTCCCATTATTAATGATGGTGCAACATCTGTATCATCTTCAAATTTTGTAGTATCAACTGTTTTTGTTTCAATGTTGTATTTTCTATTATTCATAGTCACTTCTGTTGTTTTATTTTCTGCTAATGTAATACCTTGTACACTACTTGGATTAGAATCTTCATCAATTGCTGCATATGCCTTTCCTTGGCTTAATGTTGAGAATGATGATATTTCTGATATATTGTTTAATGTTGTTTGTTTTTCTATTAATTGTCTTACTGCTTCATTGTTTAATCTAAATTTAATATAAACTTCAGCTTTTTCATTTGGATTTAATGTTATATTTGAAGTTTGTTGTGTATATGCTACTTTATATCCGTTTGAATTGTAGCTTTCTCCATATTTACTGCTACTAGACCAACTTTGAGCTCCTATTGTTTTCTTATTGGCGCCTTGTGTAATCCAAGAATCAACAATTGTATAATTTGCATCATAGTAATTTGATATTTCATTAACTTTAGCATCTAAAGCAGATGATTGGTTTTTTAGAACTATTTTATATGTAACATATATTTTTAATATCTCATCAGGTGATTTTTTATCAGCTAATGCTAAATCTGCATCATATATTCTTCTAGTGTATAAATTTAATCCTCTAGAACTATATATACTCTGTGTTTTTCCTCCGAATTTTACATCTATTCCAAAACCATCTTTTGCTGAATTATATCCAGGATCATTTACATTTTCGTTTTCGTAATCACTTCTTTTTGCATAAGTATATGTGTTTTCGTAATTATCCACATCAATATTAACTTCTTGAATATCATTCATAATAGCTAAATCAGCTTGAGCTCTTCTCTTTATTCCTAAATTAATACCTGTTAATGTATCAGTTCCGTTTGATGCACATCTAGCTTGCCATGCATCTTTTAAATTAAATCCAGATACTTTTGTTGATGCAATTATTGCATAATCATTAGATGGTATTACTTTTAATCTCGTTTTCTTTTCTTCATTGTCATATTGATATCCCCAATGGTCTACATATGTTGATATGTGTGATTCTTTATCATAATCATAATCCAAGTCATATTTTTTCTCTCCATTATTTCTTGATTGATTATTTGTTATTTCTGAAAAATCTGCATTTACAGTATTTCTGTCTTTTCCATCTGCTCTTCCACTTGTTGTTTCAGAAGCTTTTGATGTATTGTCATAATTTGCATTTAAGTAATCTGTAATTGCTTTAACAGATGTGAATCTTAATCCATCATATTCAAATTCTACATAATATTTGTATAAGTCATCTATTAATAGATTTCCATTTGCAGGATTGCTATAATCTTCATCTGTGTACGCTTCTCCATCAGCTTTTTTACTTCCGAAGCTATACCATCCATTAGCATCTGTTTTTCTTGTTGCTACTACCTGTCCGTCTTTGCATAAATTTACATTTATTCCTTCTACTAATAAATCACTATCATTACTATATATATCGTCAGTTGTGTTATTTTTTCCATTTGGATTATCTTCCCAAACAAATCCTTCTATACGTATATATTCTTGGTGATTCTTTATTTTTGTATTTGTTGTTTCTTTCTTTGTTAAAGTTATCCATCCGTCTGATGTTACAGAATCTCCTTCATATGAAACTTTATGATTTTGATTATTATCTGTATTTGCTAAATATCCATAGTTTGGATTAGCAACCTCTATAAATTTATATTTTATTGAATCTTCTCCATCACTGTTCATTACCAAGTTATTAATACGTATTTTTCCATTTTCGTCAGTTACAAATCTAGTTGCATCATTAATATCACCTGTATATTCTATAACTGGATTTGTTTCTTTGTCTTCTGTGTCTTGTATTGTACATGTTCCCACAACTTTTTTAGCCCATCCATTTTCATCTTTTAGAACACTATCATCTGTAACTTTCACTTTTAAGTATCCCTCTTTATATGTTGATGTTAAAACAAACTCTACTCCTGCTAATTTTTTATCTTCATTTCTATCGTCTACTTTCTCTTCTTCCGTTGTAGTTGTTTGTTTTTCGTTTCCTAATGTTAATGAAGTTGTATCCATAAATTTAATTTGACCTGTTGAAATATCTACTTTCTTAGTATATCCATAATTCCAGTTGTTCTTTTCTTTAAATGTATATTCTCCTAATGGTAAATTATTAATTACAATCTTACCATTTGAATTTGTTACTAATATTGTAGCATCATTAAATCCTGAACTAAATTTTATTGTATATCCTTTTTCACCATTAATTATTGCACTCATTTCATTTGTATCTGCAGAATATATTCCAGAACCTTCTCCATCACCTAAAGTTATATCATCAACAATTATTCTGTCTACTTTATTATTGTCTTTATATACTGTCATATATGAATTTTCATCTGTTCCTTTTAATAATACAAACTCTACATTTTTTAAATGTATATCTTGATTATCTGAATCAACTTTATCTATTTCTACATTTCCCGCTCCTACCCATGGGCCTGTTATTTCTAAAGTTGCTTCTCTTGAAATAGTTCTTGTTTCTTTCTCTGTTTGTTCTTCTATTCTGTACATATCTTGTATAGGTTTTGTTTCACCATTACTATATTTCCTACAATAGTTCTTATTTGGATCTGTATGACCAGTTATTTTATATATATATGTATAATCTTTTATTACTTCTCTACTTTGTGTAATATTGTTTGATGCACTAAAAGATATTTTTTGCACTTGCGTTACTGTTTTTGGTACTTTAATATAAAAATCTTGTCCCCATGCAAAGTCAATTAGTTCAAAACTTTCTGTATTTATTTCACCATTTTCATTTTTATATTCTACACTTACTGTATATTTCACATCAGAAATATCAGATGACACATTAAATGGTCCTATTTTATTAAAATCATCATCTATTTTATAAAATTTTACTTTAGTTTTATCTGTATTGTCAGTTAGTGTAAGTGTATTTTGAACATCTTTCCAATTTGTTTTTGGTGTCTCTTTATAGTCTGTTGATATAAGAGTTGCATTATGCCATGCTCTACAGAATGCTAATCCTTTACTATGGCAAACGTATTGATTATTGTCACTTCCTAGAGAATACAACATATGAGTTCTGTGTTCAGGGTCAAATACACCACGTATTTGTATGTTCTGATCAGGATGTCCAAAAGATGCACCTAAAACCTGTTGTGTATTTCCAACCATACATATAGCAAATATCGCTATAAATAAGGTGATTTTTACTGCTTTTTTATTTTTAATTATTAATAATATTGCCATTGATATTAACACTGCCATTGTTATTAGTGTTATTGTAATTTCTTGAGCAATACCTGTAGCCACAGCTATAATTACTTGAGCACTTGAATTATCATTTTGATTATTTCCGTCTTCAATAGCTCTTTCATTACTGCTTATTCCTATTGATGCATTATTTACTATTGTTCCTACATTACTACTATTTATATTTTTAGTTAGTACTAATGTTACTTCTTGGCTTTGTCCTACTTCTATATTTTGGTTAGCTAAAACATTAGTATATAAGTTTCCATCCTTTTCATACCATTCTTTATTTAATTCTGATTTAAATTTTAATCCGTCTGGCAACTTATCTACTAATTGTACTGCCTTTCCATTTAATTCTCCATTATTAGTTACTACCATTTTATATTCAATTATGGCAGTTGCTCCTTCTAATTTTTTAGAACGAACTTCAACTTTAGCAAATTGTTTATTATCATAGTCATACGTTTTTGTTTTTCCATCATTGGTTTGTATTGTTATTTTATTAATATATTTTTGTATTCCTAAATCAAAATTTTTATTTTCTATTAATCCAATATCTATGTTTTCTAAGCTTGAGTTAGCTGTTAATGTATCTGTTACTCCAGCTAATACTGTATTTCCTTCTATATCAACATTCTTTGATATTGCATCTGAATTTTTACTTTCTATTACTCCATCTTTTTGATATTCTGTTAAAGTATATTCATTAGTATTATATAAAAATATTACTATATATTGTCCGGTTGGTAAATTATCAAATTTATATTTACCATTTGAATCTGTCTGTACTTTTCTTATTTGGTCATTTTCTTTTACAAATGTATTATTTTTATAATCATACAACATTACTGTCATATTATTATATGTTTTTTCATCAGTTGTTCTTTTTCCATCTTCATTTGTATCTAACCAAGCAATACCTGATATTGATATTTTTTGATTTGCATTATTAGAATTGTTGCTATTAGAATTATTGTTATTATTATCTGGATTAGTTGGGTCAACTGGATTGACTGGGTCAATCGGATTTACTGGATTCTTTTTTGAATCATCATATTTTAAAACTGTACTTGTAACTTTTGCTGTTTTAGTTGTAATATAATCTCCTTTAACTGTTACACTATTAGTAATCTTCTTTGTGCTACTTGCCATTTTAGCTTTTGCTTTTATTTTCAAAGTAACTGTTTTATTTTCAGGGATAGCTAACACTAAATCTACATTTGGTGCATCCTCTGAATCATAACCATCTGGAATTTCTAATGTAGATATATCTTTTGTTACTTGTTTTTCTGTAAATGATTCTACTTTATGCTCCCATTCAGGATATTCCTCATCAGCAATAGTCTCTTCTATCACTTCAAATTCGTTATATTCGACACTAATTGGTGCTAATTCTCTTGGAATAATATCTGTAACATTTACTCTTGTATATGTTCCGAAAGCTCCCCAGGTTTTTCCTATATTTTTTATATTTACAGTATAAGTAATTTCATCATTCATATTTAATTCTTCTTTATCTGATGACATATTTACATCTACTGCCTCTACACATCCTGTCATTCTTGTTTTATTTGATGCATATGTAGAAATATTATCTCCATATATAGTTGCTAAACCATTTATTTCATATCCTGCACTCTGGCTTTCTTCAATCTCTCCTACTTGTCCACTAATATAAATACTTAATTCTCCTGAAGTATTGTCAGTAAAAGGTTCTAGTTTATCTACTGTATATGTCCATGTATTTCCTTCAAGATTTTGTTGTATTGTGTCTTCATCTAATTGAACTTGTTGTATATTAAAGAATGAAGATGCTTCAAACGCAATTTTAAAATTTGATATTTCTTTATTAGTTAAGTTCTTTACCTCTAAAAGATAATCCCATTCTCTTCTACTATTTGATGCTCCTACTAAACATTTTAAATCAACACTTACTTCTGCTTTTTTTATAGTATTTTGTGTATTTAATTTTACTTCACTGTCATTTCCGATTATTACTCCACAGTTTATAGTTGTTTGTTTTTCTTGTACATCATCTTGTAAATCTTTTACTTTTAATTCTATAAAATCAGTTTTTGTTTCTCCTGCATTTAATGTTAATTCTATAGTTACTTGCTTGTCCTCTTGTTCCTCATATTCATATTGATCAAGATAAGTATAATATCCTTTTTCTTCATTTTTAATATAACCACCTGTTTTTAATTTTACATATACCATCTCATTAGGTACATTTATTGTAAATTTAACTTTTTTTGCTATATTACTATTATTAGTAGCTTTTACTGTTTGTTTTACTATTTGTTTTTCATATAATATTCCATTGTTAGTAACAGTTGTATTTCCTACTTCTTCTATAAATTCTGTAGTTACTCCATCATTTTCATATGTAGTTGCATTTAGCGTTTTAGTAGAACTTGTTACTTCACTACTATTATTTACACTATTAATTATAGTTGGCATAACATTAGCAACCTTATTTAACAATGTTACTTTTAAATCTTTATTTTCTATAGTTTCTGTTATTTCATTTGAGTATGAAATTTTTATATTTTCTTCACTATTTTCGATATTTTTAGCCACTGTTAAAGTTAATGGTATTCTTATTGCTGTCCCTTCTATTAATTCTGAGTTTTCATATGATGTTTGTATTCCTTGCATTTGTATAATAATAACCTTATTTCCCTTTGCATTTGTACTTACTTTTGATGATGTAATTTTTAAATTTTGGTTATCATATATAAGCTCAGCAGAATTTATTTTTACACTTTCTATTTCTTTAGGCATTTCTATATTAATAGTTGGATTTTTAAATAAACTGTATTGAGGATTATTAGTTTTTAATACTGATGTTAATATAACATCATTTGCTGTATTATTTACTAATGTTTCTGTATTCATTGTTGTCTCTATGTTTGACATTGCTTTCTTTATTTGAGTTTTATTTTGTTCACTTTTTTCATATTTTATAATCTCATCTGATGTTATGGCATTTATAAAGCCTTGTGTTGTTACTATATTATCTACTATTTGAGCTGTTGGTAATATAACTCTTGAATTATTAACTTCGATAATTCCTTCTTTAGATATATTTTTTAATCTAATATATATTTTTTGTGTTCTATTTTCATAAGTAACTTTAATTTTTCCGTTTTCATCTGTTTCTGTATTTTTATTAATTGTTGCTAAAACATTCTCATTTTCATCAAGTATTTCTATACTTCCACTTTCTCCAAGCATATCTAAGACTAGATTTTTATCAATTGATGTTTCTTCATATAATGCTATTTCTGATACTTTTTTTACATTTATTATAGGTGCAAGATCCTTATTACTTATCGTAATATTTAATTTTTCATTATATTTAGTTTCATATTGATTTTCTGGATTTAAAGCATTTGCTGTTATATAACCATCATATATATCGTCTGTTTGGCTTTCAGTTGAAATTATTGTGCCTATATTGTCTGATACAGTATAATTTTGTTCAATCTTTGTTGATACTTTGTTTTCTTCTTGATTACTAAGTGTTTCTACTACATTTGCTCTAATTTTTAAAGATTTTTCTTCTTTATTATCTGTATAACATTCTTTTCTATATATACATATAATTTCATATTCGTCTCTTGAATTTTCAACATTATCTGTGTAATCATTATTTTCTGCAATTATTTGAAGAATTCCAGTACTAGAATGATATTCATATGTAGCATCTTTTCCTCCATTTGTAGCTTGTGTTGATTTTATTATAACTTCCACTCTACTTGGTTTATAGTCACCAATCCATGGTAAATCTATATTAGTATTTGTTTTCTTTAATGGTTGATATTCTTCACCCTCTGCAAATTCAATTCCTGTTTTTAAATTAAATTGTACCAGAACACCTTTGCTACCTTCTTTACTCTTTTCTTCTGTGGTATCAAAATTTTCATATTTAGTTAAATTAATTTCACTTAATACTTTTACTTTATCTTCAGAATTTGATTCTATTTCATTTTGAATCACATCAACTGCTTCTGATACTAAAATCATTATTGAACTATTTAGCAGTAAAATAATTAGTATTAAAATACAACACAATTTTTTCTTCATTGTCTTCTCCTCCCATTTTTTGCTATATATCTACATATATAATAAAATTTTTTTATTTTGGAGTCAATAATCAGCTTTTCTCTTAAATTCCATTTATTTCTTCCTTATTTACGGAACCTCATTTTCAAAGAATTATGTCATTTTTATTACATTTTCTTATCTTTTTTGATACAAATATTGTCATATTTTGTACTTTTTCTTAGGGGCTCTTTACTTTAAGCCAACCGTAAATTCTTCTTTTTCCGCATAAAACAGATTTTTTTGATACGAAAAAAGTTCGCATAGCTTTTATCTATACGAACTTTTTATATTGATTTATTTATTCATAAATCTTTTCTTTATTAAGATAACTACTCCTGAAATAACTACTAATCCAACTACTGCTGAAATTATATATATTGTTGTATAATTTGTTGTACCAGTTGGTGGTGTTATTGTTATTCTTACATTGTCGTCATCTTGTTGATGTACAATGGCACTTAAATTTGGTATATAGTTACCTGGTTGATATTCTTTAGCAACTTGTGCTCTTGTATCATCACTTACATTTTTGATTGTTCTACCAGTTTTTCCATTTAATGCTATAACTTCTACATGATTTTCATATAAATGATTTTCATCTTGATTTGCTAGAAGTTTACTTGCATATATTGTACTTGTTTTTGTTTCACCTGGTTTTACTCCTGCAAAAGTATCTGTCATCAAACATTGTAGGTTTTGATTATTTATTGTCTCATATGTTTGATCTTCGTCTGTATCATTTAGTTTATATGATATATATCCATTGTTCTTTAAATATTCTGCATCAATTGCTGTTCCATTATCAAACTTAGACCAATCTTTATTATTTACACCTTCTGCATTTTCAGTCTTAAAGTCATCTCCCACATTGCAAACCATTGAAGAACTCATATAATCAACTACTAAATCTGCAACTGCTAATGGCTCTCCTTGTTTGTCTGTTCCATAGTTATAGTAGTTTGCATTTGTTGCATAATCATAATCTTTTTCACTATTGTTTGTAAACATTATTTCATACCATACTTCTAATGTTGCACCTTGCATTAATTCTTGATCCATTTCTATTGATAGAGCTTTTTGTGCATCTATTGCAGCAAATTTAGCTGTATCTCTTTCTTCTAATCCTAATGGTTTTACATAGTTTAATTTATCTTTTCTTGGATCTCCTTCTATTAATACCTGACCATTTCCCAATGTTAATTTTACTTTAGAAATTGTTTTATTTATAACTATATCTTCTCTTGGTCTTTCTATTATACCAAAGTCAAATACTGCCCAGTTATTATCAAAATTTCCACCATTATCATCAACTTTTGAAGTTTGGTCTTTTGTGTATTCAAGTTGTACTGCAAATTCTTTACTATATGCTGACATATTTACTTCATTATTATATGTTGAATTTTTTAATGTATCTTGTTGTAATCTTTCTTGCATATCATCTGCTGCTATTGAAACATCTACTCCTGCATCCATAGATAAATGCCACTTGTCTGTATTATTTGTTCCTGTCATTACACCTTTAACATTTGATTCTGTAATTATTGTAGATTTGTAGTTTCTTGCATTTATAAATGTTTGGCCATCTATCGTTGATTTCCCAATTGCCTCTCCGTTCATATCTGTACCTTTATCTGCATTTCCGTAAGTATATCTTACAATATAATTATCTACTACAACTCCATTGAATGAATAATTACCATTTTCGTCAGAATATGTTACTGCCGGTTTTCTGCTTGCTCCATTTTGTACTGATGAATGATCAGATTCACCTATACTGTATACATTTGCTACTTCTAATGTCTCTGGATTTAACAATTCTACTTTTACATTTTTTACACCTTTTTCATTTTCATCTTTCTGTCCATTTCCTAATCTCTCATTATCTTTTTTGCTAGCTTCTGTTTGTGTATCTTCATACACTATACCTGCCATTTGTTTATAATTAGAATCTTTCTTTAATAAGAATGATGGTGCTCTATCTGTATCATCTTCATATGTGCTTTCATCTCCTGGAACTGCATTTCCTGGTGTTGAGTCAGAGTCTAATCCAGCATATTGTTTTCCAATTCTACCTTTTACTTCTGCTGTTTCTCTTTCAGCACATATTGTGTCTTTTCCATACTGTGTTGTAAATGAAGTAATTTCTGTATAATTTGTAAATGTAAATCCTGCATCTTGATTTTGTAATTCTTTTATTTTGCTTTGACTTACTTCAAATTCTAATTTAATTACATCTGATTGAGTTTGTGGCTGTAGCGTTATATTTACTGCATTATTTGCAACTTTAAATCCATTATTATTTCCACTTGTTTCTTTCCATCCAGCAGATGTTGAAGTTCCTGCTCCTGTATATATTGTATAATCATTTTCATAATAATTTACTATATTATTTATAGTCATAGATAATGTATTTGATTGATTTTTTAATACAATGTCATATGTTACATATACTTTTAAATCATCAGTATTATTGTAATTTACATATGCTATATCGGCTGGATTTACAGCTCTTGTATATGTTTGCATATATTTATTTCCAAATTTTACTGTATAATCAAATAGTTCTTCATTATTTTGAATTCCTCTATTTCCATAAATATATGTATATTCCTGATTTTTCATTACTACTCTAACTTTTTCAATATCAGATGTTAATGCTGCATCAGGTTGTTCTCTACGAGTTAATCCTAAATTCATATTGTTTATATTCCATACATAGATTTCTTGTCCACTTTGTAAACAATCTCTATGTGTAGGACCATTTGTCTCTCCAGCTGAATAATAATGTGATTGACTACCTTCTGCTGTGTTAATTTCATCACCCATTACTTCTTTTATTGATGATATTACATCATCTAAATATTCATTTGCTACATTATTTACATCTATTTTTCCATTACAATATACTGTAATAGTTGAACCTCCACTTGTCTTAATAGCTTTAACTATATGTGGGCCCTCTCCAACTTGACAATGATCTACACAAAATTCTTTTGTTTCTGTCCATTTATTTGTTTCTGATTCTTTCATTAAATTTCTTGTTATATTTAATGTAGATGCTGATACTGCAAGTTCTGGTGTGTAATTTGCATCAGAAATCTTTGTATTTGGTAATCCTGTTAATATTGCCTGATTTCCATCATATACTGCTTGATTTTCTACTCTATCAAATTTCTCATCTAACGCTGTTCTCTTGTTTGAATCTTCCTTTCCTTTAGATGTATCACTGCTTGATAAGTTTCCGTTATATGCTACTGTTGTATATTTTAATCCATTATATTCAAATTCTATATAAGAATTGTTTATTTGATCATATTTTGTTTTATCTTTTATTCCATATGGATGGTTATATAATGCAATTGTTGTTGTTAATTTATATGCACCATTTCCATCGGTTGTTGCTGTAGCAATTTCTGTTCCATCAGAGGCTTTCCAGTGAACTTTAATTCCTTCAACTCTTAAGTCTCCTTCTTCATATTTACTATTTATCGTATTACTTTTTGAGTTTGCTATATCTTCCCAAACATATCCATTTATGTTTACATATCCTGTAACTTCTGTTTGTCCTGGTTGTGGTTCATTTGGTGGAGTATTTCCTAAAGGTTCAACTAATATCAATTGTTGCCATGATTCAACACCACAAGTTAAGTAATAAATTTTAACATGATATTCATTTATTTTTGCCGCAGCTTTTGCCTGAGCTATATATCTATTAGTACTATTATCTGATATACTAGTATTTGCATCATATTTTACACAATCATATTTGGCTCCAACACTATCAATCCAAGTATTCCAAAATCCATATAAAGCTTTTTGTGCTGCATTATAGTTATCATCTGATCCATATCCTTGTGTTAATGCTCCTCCTAAAATTGCAGCTAAAGTTCCATTATCTTCATTATCAGAAGTAATAACTCCTTTACTACTATTAATAACTTTATTTCCCTGTATTTCTATCCAGTTACGAACAGTATATGTTTTTGCTTTTTTCATTTTTTTGCCATGTGCAACACAATAAATATTATCAGCTCCAGACATTGTACTATATCCAATTGATTTTGTACTTCCAACTCCAAGCCCCTCTGTACTTTCATGAGTAAGTGCAGATGATTTATTTGCCATACCTAGTATTATTGAAAAACTTATAATTATTATTGTTAATATACTTTTCTTAATTTTACTCATAGGATTACCTCCTTTCCTTTTTAATTCTTATTATATTATTTTTAATCATTAATCTAATTGCAATTGCAATTAATACTGTATTTATCATTATTAAAATTATATATGCTGTTATTCTTCCACCTGTTGAAATACCTATAATAACATCTGCTGATCCTAAATCATTTTCACCTGATATACTATTATTTGGTGTTGAGTTTACATCTGAAATTCCATATTCATTATAATCTTCTGCAATTTCTGCTCTATTATTAACAACACCTGTATTTTCATTTGTCATTGTTTTTGTTAATACTAATTTAACCTCTTTTGTTTCACCTGGATTAATTGTTTCATTTGCAAACTTCTTAGTATATAATTCATTTCCTGATAAATACCAATCTGGATTTAATTCAGAATTAAATGATAATCCATTTGATAAATAATCTACTATACTATTTGCACATCCTGCAACTTCTCCATTATTTTTAACTTTAATAGTATATTCTAATACTACTACTGAACCACTTACTCTTTTTCTGTTTATTTCTACTTTAGCAAATGTAGAATCATTATAATCATATGTTTTTGTACCTTTACTATTTTGTATTGATATTCTACTAATATATTTATCTAATTGTAAGTCAAATGATTTTTTCTCTTTTAAACCAATATTTACATTAGATATATTATCTTCTAAATTAATAGTATCTGTTACTGCATAAGATTTTTCTTCTCCATTTATTGTAATATTTTTAAATACTACTTTTGAATTAATACTGTCATCTACACCATCTTTTAAGTAATATGTTGGTTCATATTTATTTGTATCATATTCAAATAATACTATATATTGTCCGTTTGGTATTTTTGTAAAAGCATATTCACCATTTTCGTTTGTTGTTGTTTCAATTATATTTCCATCATTATCCTTTTGATAATCATTTGTATTTACATTATATAATCTAACTTTAATGTCACTTAATACTTGTTCATCATTATCTTTAGCACCATTTAAATTTGAATCTAACCATGCTTTACCGTTTATAACATTTTTTATGTTTTCTGCAGTAATTTTTAATATATGTGTTACTTCTTCTGATGTTGATTTAGTTGTTTCATTTATTTTTGCTTCAGCTTTATTTGTTATTGTTACTGCATCAATATTTGTTGATGAATTTTTTACAACAGCTACTATTTTTAGTGTTGTATTTTCTCCTGCATTAAGACCCACTTGATATGACACATTATTATCTATACTTGAAATATATGTATCAGTTTTAGCAGTTTCTGTTGTTTGCATTACAACTTGTCCATTTTCATATATTGCTTGTATTTCAAAATAATCTGATACTTTATCTACAATTTCAATTGTTGATTTACTATCACCTGTATTTTCCACATTAATATTGTATTCTACTATATCCCCCTCTTTTATATATGCTTTATCTTGAGGACTAGTTAGAGATATTTTTGCATCAATCTTTGGTAATGTTGCTCCTATTTTATTTGATCTATATGTATTACCATTTTTATCTTTTACTATTGCCATTGCTTCTAACTTTTCAGCATTATTATTGATATTTCCTTCAAATTTAAACCATGTATATCCATTTGCAGGAACTTTATCTACATCTATTATAGATGGTATCTCATCATTTGCTAAATATTGTGTTTCCGTAGTTAAAATTGTTGTTTTAAAATTTTCATTTAATAATTGTAATTGTAATTCACTAATATCTTGATTAGAAACATTTTCTATAAATGCTATATATTCTGCAGTTCCACCTTGTTTTAGTTGAACTCCTTCTTCAGCAATTTCTTTAATTGTAACCCTAATATTAGAAGGTTGTATTTTAATTGTTAAGTCTGAACTTTCCACATTTGTTTCATCACATGTTGCAACTGTTTTATTTGATATTTCTTTATCTGATGTTATATCAGATTTAGCTCTCACTTCATATGTCTTTGTATATGTTTCTCCAGCTCCAAGTGTTTGAATTGTTTCTTTTATCTCTTGTACACTTTCATCTTCTTTATAATATGAAGCACCTGAATGTTGATATTCTTCTTCTGGTGTTACATATACTGTTCCATCTGGTACTTTTGATTTTATCTCTACATTATTTATAGTTTGTGCACCATTGTTTTTAGCTGTCATTGTATATTTTATTACTTCACCAGCTTTTATTGTATCTCCATTATTAATAATGTCATTTCCAACTTGTGCAGAAATCTTTGATTCTATTTTAACCTCAGTTGGTGTTGCAAATCCTAGTGCAACTGATTTTGTTGTTACATTTTTATCTGAATCTGTATCATATATCACATCATATTCTGTATATGAAGTTGCATCTTTTTGTATTGGACTTGGTAATTGAATAGTATATGATGCTGTATAATAATCTTCTGCATTTAAAGTATTTAAAACTATTAAAAATACTTTCGCATCTGCAGTTGCTGTTGTTGTCCATCCATTATCAGATTTCTTTATATCTGATGTAGCATTTGCATTTGTACTATAATATATAGTAGCATTTTGTGCATTTACGCTCTTTAATGCTGTTTGTAATGTATTTTCCTCTTCTCCTGTTATTTTAGTTCCTTTTGTTGGTAATTTTCCAAATATTTTTACATTTTTAGCATTTGAACCTGTATTATTTACTAATGCAATATCAAAGTTGACATCTTTTGCTTGATCTGCTTCTGCAACTTGGATTAGTTGCTTTTCTTCACTTATTCCTTTTATTCCAGAAATATTATATGTATTTGAATTATACATAGTAAATAGTCCACTTGGTGCAGATATTGTAACATCTTTTTCTATTACTCCATATCCAGTTGTTCCATTATCATATTGTGTTGCATTTTCATTTGTATAAGTCATTGTTATTTTATCTTTTTTACTTGCAGCTAATTTTGATAATGTTATATCTAAGTTAAGTTGTAAATACAATTGTGTTGCAGCTGTTTCTGGATGTGATGTTTGTTCTCCATTTAATTTAATTTCTATTGTTTTATTAGTGTTGTCATATTTTGAACTTACTTTAAAATCATCTGCATATAATGGTGTTGCCCCATTTATTTTTACACTTTCTACTGATGATGGTAATTGAATTTTTATTGTAGGATTTTTATATAAATCATATTGTACTCCATCTGTAATTAATTTAACCCCTAAGGTAACATCTTTATTTTCTGTCATTGTTGATAATGTATCTTTATTTATTGTAAATTCTGCTTTTGATACAGTATCTCTCACTTCTAATGTAGATTCACTAGAATTTGAAGTTATTATTGTTTCATTTTTGTCTAATCCTATTACTGTATTTTTAGTTTTTAATGTTGTCACATTTTGTATTTGTCCTAATGTATATGTATTTTCAACTATTGACTTAGTATGTCTAATTTCTAATATTCCAGTTTTTTGTAATTTTGATGTTTCTATTTTTAATCCTTTAGTTGCATTTTGATATGTTATTACAATATCACCATTGTCATCTGCTTGTGTATCTTTATTTATATTATTAGTAGAATTTGTATCATCAGTTATAGTTATATATCCATCTTGTCCTAAAATTTCTAACATCTTTGCTTTATTAATTTTTGTTTCTACATATTTTGTATTTAGTTTCATTTCTGAACTATCTGTTGTCAAAACATCTTCAGGTTCTTCTACTTTCATTTTTTCCTGTGTCTTAGTATTTGTTATTCTTATTTTTGTAGTTGTACTATAATCTGCATTTACATTTGATGCTATTTGTCCTTTATAAATACCATCTGAAGTAATTTGTGATTCTGATGTTATAACCCCATTAAGTTCTTGGTTTTCTATACCTTTTACATATTTAGCTGTATATTTTGTTTCTGAATTATGAACTATAATTTCAGAATTTGCATTTATTTCTATTTTGTTAGCATCAACACTTTCATCATATATATATGTAACAACTAATTCATCATAAGCATTTTTATTCCATTTAATTGTACTGTCTTCATTTTTTAATGTTATTGTAATTTTGTTATCTTCATTTTTCCATTCTTGATTTGTTAATGTAGTTTTTCCGTTAGTTGCCATTGTTCCTAATGAAATAACCTCTACATTTTCTGGTGCTTTTTCACTTAATTCTGGAACATCTACATTTATTGTAGTTTGCTTTATTGGATATTGATTATCTGATAATCTTGATTTAACCAATACCTGTATTACTCTTTTATTTTCATTATCTATTTTAAATACTTTGTTTGTTATTATATCAGTTGTTAATTCTGCTCCAGCACTTTGATCTGCTTCTAAGTTTAAATTAACAGATTTTGTAGAATCTATCTTTAAACCTTTATATGAAGTTTCCATATATGTACCTGTTAATTTCAAATCAGAAGCTTGCACTAATGATTCTTCTGTTAGTGTATCACCTATTGCTGGCTCGATATCTAATTCTATTGTTTCTGTAGTTCCTGCATTAATTTGTTTTAAATTAACTGTATTTCCATCAATACTTGCAATTGAATCAGATAAAATAGTGTTTTTTATATTAAAATTACTATTTTGTAATTCTAATTTTGCATTGCTTAAATATCCTTCATTTTTTACTGTAATTTCTGCATATAATTTTAGGTTTTCATTTTTTATACTTGTATCAAATTTTTCAACTTTTTCTTCTTTAGAATTTTTGAAATATGCAGAAAATCCGATGTTTTTATTATTGGTTAAATTACTTGATTCTGCAGCGTAACTTATTAAATTTGAACCTAATATTGAAAAATCTGCTGACATTATAGTTATTATCATTAATATTGCTATAATTCTTTTTAATACTTTTTTCTCCATTTCTATACCTCCTATATTTTATTTTTTATTATGGTCCAATATGAACTATTCTTTGCATTGCATTGTATGTATCTCTTGATAATAATGTTGTTGAAACAACCTGACCATTTAATTTTTTAACTTTATATGCCTCTACTTTTCTTCCTTCACTTCCAGCTTGAACTACTTTTTGTTGTCCTGGAGCCAAACTTGAATCTGTAACATATTGTATTTTAGGTTCTATTGTTGCAATTTTTTTTGTTTCTATTGAAATATCATATTCAACTTCTTCTTTAATTCCCCATACTTGTATTGTTGCAACTCCACCTTGTACTGTTGCTGTTATTCTTACTGGATATTTTCTTGAGTTTACAAATTTAAAATCTTGAGACCCCCATACTACAGTTGCATCTTTTCCTGCAGGTACATATGATGTTACAAATTGATGATTTCTCCTTGTTGTTATATCTAAATTTGCCATTACTACTGCATCATATAATGTAGAAGATATCTGGCAAATTCCACCGCCTAATCCATCTACAACAGCTCCATTAGAATATGTCGCCGCCATTTTATATCCTGAGTTTATTGTTCTTTCTCCAACAACTGCATTATAAGAAAATTCTTCGTTTGGTAATAATACTGTTCCATTTATCTTATTTGCAGCTAATCTTAAGTTTGTTGTTCTATCTGCATTTCCTGCATTATATTTTGTAGAAAATGTTGATATTAAATCTGGGAAAGCTTCTGTTCCAATATCTTTAACTGTTTTACTTGGCTTTGTTATTTTTAATTGAATAACATATTCATCTTTTTCTTCTGAAAGTATTGCATTTGCTTGTTCTACATCAAAATCAATCCCTTCTTCTTCTGGATAAACTGTAAATGGATTTGTAGTATAATACGCATCTTTTACTTCTTTATAAACTTCCTCATGTATCTTGTTTATATCTATTTTTTCTGGGGTATCTTCACTCATTGGTATTTCTATTTTTTCTTCTTCTGAGTCATCATTTAAAATTTGTTGTATGTCAGTTAATAATTGTTCATCATTTACTTTTACACCTTTTTTTCCTGCAGTTATTATTAACTGTTCTTTTTCTATATAATAACTTGGTTGTACTACAGAATCGTCTATACTGTTGTTTATATTTTGTGCAATTTGTTTTATAGTATCACTATCTAAAGTCACATTTACTTTTATATTTTTTCCTTTATTCCATGTTTTTAATATTTCAAAATTATTTTGTATTACATTTCCACTTCTGCCTATATTATAAGCCTGATCTACTGCATCTTGAATTTGATATTTTACTTCTAAAGCTTCATATGTAATAGATGTTTCATATTCTCCATGTGTTAAATATATTTCTTTTTCTCCTCTTACTCCATAAATGTTATTTAATCTTTCAATAGCTTCTTCTTTGGTCAGTTTTGAAACATCTACTTCATTTATCATTATTCCTTTTAGAATCTTAGGATTCTTAATATTTATTACAGCAAAAATGGTAGAGAATAAAGCTATTAATATTACTAATGTAGCTATTATAACTAATACTATCCATATTTTCGTATGATTTTTTGGTTCTATTTCTTCTATATTCTCTACTTCATCTACTACAATTTCTTCCTTTTCTATTTCTTCAATTTCACTTTTTTGATTTTCTTTTGTTTCATTTTTTATTTCTTCCATATTTTTACTCCTTTTACCTCTTATTATATAATACCACATTTTTCTTGATTTGACAATTTTTTTAAGTAATTTTCTTTAATAATATATATGTTTTTGAGATTTTTTTATTACTTTTTCAAAAAATTTTACATTTTTTTTGAAAAAACACTTGAATATTGTAAAATTTAATAATATAATAGACCCAACAAAAGATGAAGGAGTTTTTAAAATGGAATTGACTAAAAATATTTTTTTTAATACAGATAAATTAGTTGAAAATAGTAAAGTAAAAATATCATATACAGGTACATTTTTTCAAAATGATTCTGAAAAAGTGTTTTTTCATTATGGATTTGGAGAAAATTGGGATAATGTACAAGATATATTAATGGAAAAAACAGAACTTGGATTTCAAGCTGAAGTTGATCTTATTTCTGCTGAAACATTTAACTTCTGTTTCTTTAATGAAAATGGAGAATGGGATAACAACTTTGGAAATAACTATACATTCAACATAGAGAAAACTCCAGTTGAATTAGTTGTTTTAGATGATGAGCCTGTCTCATTAGGTCACGCAAGAAAATTAAGAAAATCTTATATTTGGAGTAAAAAAATACGTTTAGCAGTATATAAAATAATAACATACTTACCAAAATTAATTTCTGGTAACTATAGTAAAAAATCTTCAGAACAAGAATAAAATATTATATATAAAAAAGAAGAGATTCATTTAGTAGAATCTCTTTTATGTTATTATCCATCCACCATTAATAGAAATAATTTGGCCTGTTGTATATTTATCTTCGATAAGCCATTCAACACATCTAGCAATATCTTTTACATTTCCAATTCTTTCAAGTGGTATTTCATCTTTTATATTTTCAATTTCTTGTTGATTTAAATTCTTATTCATATCAGTATCAATTATTCCCGGTGCAATAGAATTAACTCTTATTCCTGAAGGGCCAACTTCTTTTGCCAAAGATTTTGTCATTGCGTCAATTCCAGCCTTACTTACGGAATAAATAGATTCGCAAGAAGCGCCAACCAATCCCCAAACAGAAGATATATTAATAATACATCCATTCTTTTGCGCTATCATGTTAGGCAAAACTTCTTGCGTAGCACAAAAAACAGAATACAAATTAGTATTAATCATTTTATCCCAATCATCATCAGTCACATCAGAAAAAACTTTTTCTTGTGATATTCCAGCATTATTTATTAAAACATCGATTTTTCCATATTTTTGTAAAACATATTCAATCATATTGTGAACATCTAATCTTTTAGAAACATCGGCTCTATATATTTCAATATTCTTATTCTCCTTTTCTAACTCTCTTGCCTGTTCCTCTGACTTGTTATAATTAGCAATTACTTTATTTCCATCTTGAGCCAAACTTTGTGCAATTGCTTTACCAATCCCTCTTGAAGCTCCTGTAACCAAGACTACCACTGCAATTCCTCCTTTTTTGCACATTTGGGACCGGTTCTCTGCTGTGCATTTTGCACGTTTGGGACCGGTTCTTATCTGTGCACTATAATTTTTTCTAAGCAACAAAAAAGCCAGTAATTAAGCTTATTGCAAAACTACTGACAATTATGGAGCCACTTCTCAGATTCGAACTGAGGACCCCCGCATTACAAGTGCGGTGCTCTGGCCAACTGAGCTAAAGTGGCGTTGTGGTGACCCCGACGGGAATCGAACCCATGACTCCGCCGTGAAAGGGCGGTGTCTTAACCGCTTGACCACGGGGCCATAATGAGAGAATTCTAATTATATTTCAAATTAGAATTCTAATTTTGGTGAGCTATCCGCGACTCGAACGCGGGACAACTTGATTAAAAGTCAAGTGCTCTACCACCTGAGCTAATAGCCCGTATGCATGTACTGCACAACGCTTTTATATATTACACTATTTTTTAGCAGTTGTCAATACATTTTTCAAAAAAATTTAATTTTTTTTTATTTTTTTGTTTTAAAACCAATTTTCAGGTATTTTTATGCATTTAGTTTTGCTACAACTTCTTCTACATCTATCCCATGAACATCACATGCTTCTTCTAAAGTTTCCATTTGAGAAGCTGGACATCCTAAACAATGCATTCCACATTCCATCAAAATCTCTGCTTTTTCTGGAGCTACTTCTAAAATTTCTCCAATTTTTGTGTCTTTATTAAATTTCATTTTGCACCATCCTTATATATATTTAGGTTTTTAATGGATACCTATAAACCTTTTTTATATATAATTTGATAATATATTGTTTTGCAATACCGCGTAAGCGATTAAATGAGCATATGCGAATGCGATATGGAGCAATCTACATATTTGTATTTTTCATATGAAGATTGCGACAGCAAGGTATAAAAAACAATATATTATCAAATTTATATATAAAATATACTATTTCTGTGCACTTTTAACAAATTCTTTTATATTTTATCACAAAATTTCAAAAAAGTATAGACAAATTTTAAATTTTGTTGTATTATGTTTATCGAAAAGGCGGTGATAATTTTAAATTATGACATTTACAACCTTAATTAATATATTTTTTTTCATATATATTATTAGTTTTTTAATTACTTTATATTCAATTTACACATTTTTTGATATAAAATTATTTCATAATTTACAAGGTTCAAAATTAAAAATCAAACAAAAAACAGAAAATAGGAGTGATAATTATTAAACGTTTTATTTTTATACTATTTTTTTTAATCCTTCTTTCATTTTGTTTTTATCAATTTTTTTTACCTTTATATCAGGCAGAAGAAGTTATAGTTCCATTTGGTTTACACCCATCTGACATATGCTACGACAATCCTTTATTTTGGAAATATCTAAAAATAAGCTTCATATTTTTTTACTTATTTTCTAATTTTACTATTATAAATTTCCTAATTTTAAGATTACATATTTTCGAATTAAAAGATTCTAAAATCTCTCCTTTCATAATAGAATCTTCTAATTTGCAATTATTAATTGGTGAAAATCAATTTAATAAAGAAAAAATTTATTTACCAGAATCAGGATTATATCAAAATTTTTTAATAACAGGAACTATTGGTACAGGTAAAACAAGTTCTGCAATGTATCCTTTTACAGAGCAATTTTTAAAATATAATTTTTTAAATCCTGACAAGAAATTAGGTATTTTAATATTAGATGTAAAAGGAAATTATTTCAAGCAAGTAAAACAATTTGCACAAAAATATAATTTAGAAAAAGATATAATTGAAATAAGTTTAAATTCAAAGGTTCGTTATAATCCATTGCATAAACCTAATTTAAATCCTATTGTTTTAGCCAATAGATTAAAAAATATTTTATTATTATTTTCTGAAAATAATTCCGAATCTTTCTGGCTTGATAAAGCAGAACAAATTTTAGCAGAATGTATAAAACTTTGCAGACTTTACAACAATGGCTATGTTACATTTATAGAAATCCATAAATTAATTACAGAACCTAATTATTATAAATCAAAAATTGAAATATTAAAAAAACTATTTTATGAAAAAAAATTATCTTACAAACAAATTTATGAATTAAACACTGCCTTAGAATTTTTTGAAAAAGAATTTAATTCATTAGATCAAAGAACTTTAGCAATTTTAAAATCAGAAATATCTAGAATTACAAATATCTTTATTTCTGACTATAAAGTTTCTAAAACATTTTGTCCCGAAAAAAAAGATTTAAATTTCAAAGGATTTTCTTCTATGCTTCAAAAAGGAAAAATCGTTGTTTTAAATATGAATATTGCAGAATATAAAAATTTATCAAAAATAATTGCAGCATATTTAAAATTAGATTTTCAATCAGAAGTAATGAGCAATCTCTCTAAATCAAATGTAAAACCATCAGTTTTCATCTGTGATGAATATGCAGAATATGTAACCAAAACAGATGCCGACTTTTTCGCGCTTAGTCGAGAAGCCAAATGTATAAATATCGTCTCAACGCAAAGTTATTCTTCCCTAAAAAATACGTTAAAAGATGATTCCTCTGTAAAAGTAATTATTCAAAATCTAATAAATAAAATTTGGTTCAGAACAGATGATATCTTTACTATTGAAGAAGCTCAGAAACAATTAGGCAAAGAAGAAAAAACTCATATTTCTAAAGCTATTTCTGAAAATGCAAAAGAAACAAAATTTAATTATATTACAAATTCTTTAAACTCAAAAAATTCAAGTATCACAGAAAGTCTAAACACTTATACTCAAAAAGACTTTGTCTATGATACAAACTTTTTTACGCAAGATTTAGAAACATTCTCATCTCTTGCATTTTTATCAAATGGTTACAAAATTTTAAAACCAGCAAAATTGAGAATGTTTCCATATTTTAAAAAATGAGTTTTATAGGTTTCTCTCAAAAACCTAAATTTAAAATAAGGATGGTTCATATGAAAAAAGTTTTATGTATTGTAGTTTTAGCTACATACCTTATATTAATGTTATCTACAACAGTTTTTGGGGCTACACCTAAATTAGTAAACAAATTAAATGATGCTTTTGAAGATATTGAAGGATGGATTATAAAAATATCTACACCTGCTGCAGCTGTTGCAGTTTGCACTGGTGCACTAATGAGAAAATTCAGTTTTGGTGATGAAGAAAAAATAAGAACAGGAAAAAAATTGATTACAGGTTCTTTGTTTTCTTATGGCTTTATTTTAGCTATAGATTTAATATTATCTGCAATTCAATCATTAATTGGATAGGTGATTAAATGGAAAATAATTCAAATATTACTACAAATATAATTGAAGCAATTAACACTATTTTAAACACTTTATTTTCATCTATTGATAATAATGTCTATTCTGTTTTAGATGATATTACATTTATAAATTCAGATATAATTACAGATTCTTATTTTGAAAAAATTTTAGGAACCTCCACCTCTAATGGTATTTTATTAATATCGAACTCCCTACTTTTTGGTTTTTTACTATATTATGCAATAAAATATTTATTTGCACATTTTACTTACCAGCAAGTCGAAAGACCCTCTCAATTTATTTTTAAATTAATTATCTGGGGAATTTGTATTAATTTTTCATATTTTTTTATTGAACAAATTTTAAACTTTGTTTCTAACATTTCTCTTGCCATTAGAGGAATTGGAGAAAATTTATTCCATAAAAATATCTGTTTTTCTGAGTTAATTTTAGAAATCAATAATAATATTTCTATTGATTCTTCATCACTTGATGTATTTTCTTTAGATGGAATTATTAAAGCATCTCTTACTATGTCTTTATTAAACCTAGTTTTTACATACTCATTTAGATATGTGATGATTAAAATTTTTATATTACTTACACCTTTTGCAATTTTATCTTTAACACTTGAAAATACTTCCTGGTTTTTTAAAGCTTGGAGTCGAAATTTATTTTCTTTATTATTTATACAAATAATTGTTTCAATTGTATTATTAATTTTATTTTCTATGGATTATTCTTCTAATAATTTAATGACAAAATTTATATATATTGGAGCAATTTATGCTTTGATAAAATCAAATTCTTTTGTACGCGATTTTATAGGTGGAGTTTCCACAACTTTTACTCAAAATGTGGAAAACATCTTTAAAAAAATACATTAATTTATTTTGCACATTTGGGACCGGTTCTTATTTGTGCAGAAAGGAGTTTTTATGAAATTTATTTTTCCTCAAAATTATAATTTTAAAAATAAAATTTTTGGTATTATTGATTATTCTACAGCTTTTTTTAATATTTTGTGGTATGTTATTGTTTTTGGAATTCTTCATTTATTTATACATAATTGGAATATTAAAATTTTCTTGTTTATATCTTTGTGTTTTCCCTTAACAATATTTAGTATTGTTGGTTTTAATGGCGAACCTGTTGTTTATGTTTTTAATTATATTTTTAAGTATATCTTTCGTCCTAAATTATATTTATTTAAAAAATATTAAACTTGATATCTACCATATAATTTTATAAAATAATAATATATTGTTTTTTAAAAATTCATATAATCTAAAAATAAATTATAAGCATGTTCTGCTATTAATTAATTATACTTCTATAACAATAAAACTTATAAATATAAACTATGAATGAAATTTCGAATGTGCATGGAGAAATTTTAGAAATTCTACGCAGATTTATGGAAAGAGTTCACGAGAGTGGAAGGGAGCCATAAAGCAAGTTAGAATTTCTTAAATTTCGCAATAAGCCGAGAAATGAAATGAAAAGCTTATATTTATAAGTTTTTTTACTATTAATTTTATAAAAACTAATATCACTTACGCTGTTATTTTTTCATTTTTCACTTGATTTTTTCTCCCAAATTATATATAATTCTTTTTAGTTTTACAGGGGAAATTAGTTTAAAATTATATAAGCTATATTTGTTCCTTTTAAGGGGGAATAAGAAAATGAAGTTAGAACAGCCAGAAATACCATTATTGTTTTCAGAAACAATGGTTCCAGACATCTTTTTTGCAGAATATTTATCACAAATGCCAGCAAGTAGTGTAAAAGTATATTTGTATATGGTATTTTTATCAAAATATAAAAAAGACATAAGATTAAATGATTTATCAAAAAAATTAGCATTACCATTAAAAGAAATAAATGATGCAATTTCATATTTAGAATCAAATAATTTAATTTTAAGAAAAACCACTGGATATGTTGTAATTAATTTGCAAGAACAAACACTTAACAAATTATATAAACCTAACTTAACAATGTCCCCTGAAAAAGTTGCTGATGTTGCAAAAAATAAAGCACGAGCAAAAGTTATAGACCATATAAACAACGCATATTTTCAAGGAATTATGGGTCCATCTTGGTATAATGATATTGATTTGTGGTTCACAAAATATAACTTTGATGACCAAGTTATGATAGCCCTTTTTGATTATTGTTTTAAGCGTTCTGCACTTCATCAAAAATATGTTCAAAAAGTTGCGGAAGCTTGGGGAAATAATAAAATTGAAACATGGAATGATTTAGATTTATATTATCAAAAACAAGAAAAATTAATGAAAATAAAAAAAGCAATTGCAAAAAAACTTGGAAAACAATCACTTACTCAATATGAAGAAGCATATATTGAAAAATGGGTAATTGATTTTGCTTATGATTTAAATGTTATTGAGATTGCCTTAAAAAGAACCCTATTTAAGGCCAATCCAACATTTGAATATTTTAATAACATTATTACAGATTGGCATGATAGAAACTTAAAAAGTCCAGATGAAATTCTTGCATTTATTGAACAACGTAATAAACAAAAGAAAGATACAAAGAAATTAGAAAAACAAGTTGCTAAAGCTTCTTTTGATCAAAGACAATATGATAACCTTGCATTTTTATATGCAAACTCTGGAATTTCACCAACTGAATTTCCAAATAATTCAAATTTAAATGATCAAAAAGTTTCGGCTTCACCATTTTCAAATATTGAAGGAGATATAAATGTCTAACGAAATTTTA
Source organism: uncultured Clostridia bacterium (assembly GCA_934149155.1). Classification (GTDB taxonomy): domain Bacteria; phylum Bacillota; class Clostridia; order TANB77; family CAG-508; genus CAG-269. The sequence goes on from CAKPDZ010000013.1 coordinate 27,537, forward strand.
TCTAAATTATTATTAGAATATAATCAAAAAAAACGTAAAGCAGAACTTGATTTAGACGAGAGAAAAATCGAGCTTTATAGCAAATTTCCTCGCTTGCAAGAAATAGAATCTGAATTAAATCTTTTTGCAATAAACACTGCAAAAAATATATTAAAAGGTGATACTCTATCTATTAATGACTTAAATTTAAAAGTTGCAAATTTAAAAGAAGAAAAAGAAAAAATATTAAAAGAAAATAATATATCTAATGATTATTTAGAACCTCATTATGAATGTAATATTTGTAAAGATACTGGATATATTCAGTCAGAAAATTCAGCATCTGTTTTATGCCCTTGTTTAAGGCAAAAATTATTAGATATATCTTATAATAAATCAAATATTTCTAATCTAGGAAAGGAAAATTTTGAAACATTTAATCCTAATATTTTTTCAGATAATATCGAACCTGAAAAATATAAATTAAATATCTCGCCACGACAAAATATGCTTACAATAAAGGCTAAATGTATTGAATTTGTACATAATTTTGATAATCCTGATACTAAAAATTTATTATTTACAGGAAATACTGGATTAGGAAAAACTTTTATGAGCAATTGCATTGCAAATGAATTAATAAAAAATGGAAAAAACGTACTTTATCAAACAGCTCCTGTTTTATTAGAAACTGTTATTGATAATAAAATGAATAAATACAAAAATTCAAAACAAGATGATTTTTATAAAAATGTTTTAGAATCAGATTTATTAATAATTGATGATCTTGGAACTGAATGCTTAAATAGTATGAAATTAAGTGAATTATTTACTATTTTAAATACCCGTTTACTTAATCTAAATAATAAAGTAACTAAAACTATAATTTCTACTAATTTAAATATTAATAATATTTTTAAAAATTATGAAGAACGTATAGGTTCTCGTATTGCCGGATTTTATGACATTTACTATTTCTTTGGTGATGATTTAAGATTTAAGGCAAGACATTAATTTAGACAAAAAAGCATAAAAATAAAATATTATTTTTATCTTGCTTTTTTATATAAAATTTTCTACAAAAAAAGCGAGTCTAAGATTTTCTACCAAATGCAAATTTTAAGAAAATCTAAGACTCGCCATATTTATCTAGTACAGAAAGTTCTCCTACAAGGAGAACTTTCCTACTAT